>JACCSV010000112.1 GCA_013812805.1 Sphingomonas sp.
AATGGCGGAGAGGGTGGGATTCGAACCCACGGTACAGTTGCCCGTACGCCGCATTTCGAGTGCGGTGCTTTCGACCACTCAGCCACCTCTCCGCTGGTTCGAGGCGATGCCGGAAGGCCGGCCACGGTCGCGGCGGGGCGTCTAGCAGCGGCTCCCGCCCTTGCCTAGCCTGCGTGCCGCCCTAGATTGCAGCCTTGTCGCACACCGAACGTTCGAGCCTAATGACCCCGGATTTCCATAGCTCCATGCCGCAGGCGCGCTTTGCCATCGGCGAGGTTGTCCGCCACCGCCTGCTCGATTTCCGCGGCGTCATCTTCGACGTCGACCCGCATTTCGCCAACAGCGAGGAATGGTACGATTCCATCCCCGAAGCGATGCGGCCGGCCAAGGACCAGCCCTTTTATCACCTGCTCGCCGAGAATGCGGAGCAGAGCTATGTCGCCTACGTCAGCCAGCAGAACCTAGTGCCGGACGAAAGCGCCGAGCCGGTCGACCACCCGGGCATCGCCACCATGTTCGACGGCTTCGACGAAGGGCGTTACCAGCTTCGGCCGCAGCACCGGCACTAGCATCAGACAGGGCCGAAGCCCTGCCCGACCTTAAAAACCGACTGACGCTCGCGCGTAGAGGAAGCGGCCGTTGAACCCGAACGGCGAGAATTGCGAGAACGGCAGCGCGTAGTTCGTGTCGCTGAAGTTGCGCTCCAGGCCGGTCGCGGGATCGATGGCTCGGCCGCGCTGGGTATTCGTCGGATACACGTCGAAGATGTTGTTGCCGCCGACGGCGATGGTGAACCGGTCACCCATCGGCTTGAACCGAAACTCGAGGTCGGTGATCGTCTTCGCCTTCAAATTGATGTCGGTGAATTCATCCGCGCCGGCCGCCAGGACCTTGCCGTACCGGGTCGCGCGAAGGGTCGCGCCGAACCAGTCGCGGTCGAAATCCGCCGAGACGTTGATCTTGTTGCGGGGCTGGCCGCGAGTCAGCCGCAGCGATTCCAGACGGCTGAACAGCAACAGTCCCGGAACGCTCGCAAGCGCGCCCGGAACGGCAGCGTTTCTGCGAATCTTGGTCTTGTTGAGGTTGAAGCCCGCGGTCAGGTTCAATCGGCCAAGATCGCGCATCGGCACCCGGTACGTCGCCACCAGGTCGAGGCCGCGTGTTCGGGTGTCGATGCCGTTGATGAAGAATCGCGCCGCGCTGACGTTGGGGAAGCCGGCAGCCGTCAGGATCGCCCTCACCGCGGCCTGCTGCTCGGGAGTGCCGAAGGCGCCGAGGTTCTCGGTCACGACGATGCGATCGTCGATATTGACCTGATACGCGTCCAGAGTGACGTTGAGGCGGGGTATTGCGCTCAGCACCGCGCCGCCGGACAGGCTCATCGACTGTTCGGCGTCGAGCGGGCCCGATCCGAGCGCCAGCGCCACCGGGTTGTCGACCGGCAGGGTGACGGTGTCGAGCAGGACGCCGCCGACGCTGTTGGTCGCCTGCGCCGCATAATGTTGCTGTTGCAGCGATGGCGCACGGAAACCGGTGGACGCCGAGGCGCGCAATGCAAAGCCCTGGACGGGCTCGATCCGTGACGCCAGCTTCCAGTTGAGGTCGGTACCGAAGTCGGAATAATCTTCGTAGCGGACCGCGCCCTGGACGCTGAAGTTCGGGCTGATGTCGGTATCGAGCTCCGCATAGAGCGACTTGTTGTTGCGGTTCTGCTCACGATCGACGCGCTGACCGCCAATGGTCGGCTGGAAGCCAGGGAAGACCTGCGCTCCTGAAGGAAACACCGGCCCTCCCGCCGGGGATCCGTTGGCGAAACTGCTGGGCTCGCCCGGACGGATATCGAAAGACTCGCGGCGGTATTCGGCGCCTAGCGACAAGGTCGACTTCTGGCCAAAGCCGAGCACCAGGTCGCGGCTGAAGTCGAGGTTGAACAGAGTCTGGGCGTATTTGAGCCCGCCGGAATCGAATTCGGTGGGCGAGCTGTCGCCGAGCGAGCGGTTGAGCGAATTGGTGATCCGGAAGTCGACCCGGTCGCGGCCGTGCTGGCCGGACAGGTCCCAGCGCCAGCCGGACATTTCGCCGCGCATTCCGAGCGTCCCGGCATAATCGTCGGTATCGGTGTTGATCAGCGGCAGGAAGCCTTCGGGATAAATGTTCGGATTGTTGCGGCCATCCAGCGCGCGGCGGTAAAATCCCGCACTCTCGCCCTGCCGGTCGTTGTAGCTTGCAAAGGCATAGGCTTCGGTGGCGCCCGCGCCGAGCGGCACCTCGCTGTTGAGAAAGATCTTGGTGTCGCGGGTTTCGGGGTCGCCGTAGCGATGGCTGAAGCGGTCGAAGCTGAGCTCGCGCGGGTCGAGCGCCGTGCCGATCAGCGGAAACTGCCGCCGGGGATCGGCGCCGGTGCGGTTGGTGTCGTTGCGATCCTGGAACTCGGCGGCGATGTTGACATGACCGCCTCGGCCGACGGGCAGGCCGACCACTCCCGCCAGCGTCAGGGTCTGCCCGTCGCGGCGTCGGCGGTCGCTGCCGGTATAGTCCAGCTGCAGTGTCCCGTCGGGCGAGAGCACCGGTGTATTACCAGTCCCGACGGCGACGCCGTCAAAGGTCTGGATGTCGTCGACCCGCGTAAAATATTGCCCGTACGTCGCTGTAGCTCGGCCCCCCGATGGCGCGCTTCGAAGCTGGAAATTGATCACTCCGGCGATTGCGTCCGACCCATATTGCGCGGCGGCGCCATCGCGCAGCACCTCGACCCGCGACAAAGCGATCGTCGGTATCAGGTTGATGTCGACGGCCGACGATCCGCGTCCGACCGACCCGTTGATGTTGAGCAGGGCCGAGCTATGCCGCCGCTTGCCGTTGATCAGGACCAAGGTCTGGTCGGGCGACAGGCCGCGCAGCGTCGCCGGCCGGATGACGTCGGTGCCGTCGGTGATCGCCGGCTGCGGGAAGTTGAAGCTCGGCACTTCCTGGGTGAGCGCGCGATTGATTTCGGTATGCCCGCTCTGGCTGAGGCTTTCGGCGGAGATGACGTCGACCGGAACCGGCGAATCGGCGACGGTCCGGTCGCTTCGGCGAGTGCCGGTGACGATGATCTCGCCGCCCGGATCCTGGTTGGCCGTCGCCTGGGCGTCGGGCGCAGCGGTGCTGGCGGCATCCTGGTTTTGCTGTGCATGCGCCGGGACCGCCAGCGCCAACGGCGAGATGGTCGTGAGGATCAGGCTGCGGATTGCGATTCTCGACATGGTGACGGCCCCCTTCTTGCAGGCGCCGCCACCCGTGAGGGCGCCCGGGCGCCGTGAACGTCATGACCATGTAGCAATGCCGGGCGGACGCAAGCAGCGGGGCTTCCTTGCCCGACGAAAGACGCCCGCTGTGGTGCTATTGCAACAGCCGTTCGCTCCTTATGCGTCAGTTGACAGTCGGGGGCGGCTGCCATAGTCGGCTCGCTTTCGCGCGCGGCTGATGCCTTAAGCGCGGCACAAGCACAGAAGAGACAAAGCAATGTTCGCAGTCGTGCGCACGGGTGGAAAGCAATATCGCGTCGCCCCCGGAGACAAGATCGTCGTCGAGAAGATGGACGGCAACGCCGGTGACCGGATCACGCTTGGCGACGTCCTGCTCGCCGGGGACGGGGGTCAGCTGAAATCGGTGGACGGCCTCAAGGTCGCGGCCGAGATAGTTGCCCAGGCCAAAGGCGAGAAGGTCACCGTCTTCAAGAAACGGCGCCGGCACAACTACCGCCGCAAGAAGGGCCACCGCCAACAGCACACAATCCTGCAGATCGTGGCGATCGGCGACCAGAAAGCGGAGCCGAAGCCGAAGGCGGCCAAGGCGCAGGCACCGGCCGAAGCTCCGGCTCCAGCGACTGCCGAGAAGCCAGCGACTGCCGCGAAGCCAGCGGCTGCCGCGAAGCCAGCGCCGGCAGCGAAGAAGGCGGAGGCTCCCAAAGCCGAGAAGCCCAAGGCTGAAGCCAAGCCGGCCGAGCCCAAGGCCAAGGCAAAGCCCGCGTCGACAAAGAATGCTGCACCTGCTAAGCCTGCGTCCAGCAAGGCCGACAAGAGCGCGGCCAAGAAACCCGCAAAGAAGTAGTCAACGATGGCACATAAGAAAGCAGGCGGCTCGTCCCGCAACGGCCGCGACAGTGAAAGCAAGCGCCTCGGCGTCAAGCTGTTCGGCGGCCAGGCGGCTCGCGCCGGCAACATTATCGTGCGGCAGCGCGGCACCAAGTGGCACCCCGGGGACAATGTCGGCCTGGGCAAGGATCACACGTTGTTTGCACTTACCGACGGTGCCGTCACCTTCCGTGACGGCAAACTCGGCCGCAAGTACGTGCACATCATGCCGGCACCGGAAGCGAGCGAATAGGAACGGTCATAAAGGGACCGTTCCCCTTAAAGGGGGCGGCCCGGACGAGATCCTAAGCGATCGAGACCAAATCGGGAGAAGGGGAGCCCCCCGCAAAAGGGGTCTCCCCTTTTTCTTTGCCCTTCTCCGCAAACTGTAACGCGCCGACCCTATGGGCGCGCGGGGAGGAGGACGAAATGTTCGCGCGGACCGAGCGGCTGCTGTTGCGGCCCGGATTTCCTGAAGATGCGCAGGCGTTGGCGGCGGCCATCGCCGACCACGGCATCCTGCGCAATCTCGCGACCGCGCCATCACCTTATACGATGCGCGACGCGGAAGCGTTCCTGGCGCAGCCGCGCGACCCCGTACTGCCGTCGTTCGTGATTATGGAGCGCACGGCCGGAGCGCCGCAGCTGGTCGGCGCCTGTGGCCTCGGGCGGCGGCCGTCGGGAGCGGTCGAACT
>JACCSV010000116.1 GCA_013812805.1 Sphingomonas sp.
TCGAGTCGACCGGCCTTGGTTTTTCCAACGAACTTCGCCGCGCTCGCCTCGGCGCTGCAGGAACCATGGGCGACTTTGGGTACAAGCTGGAGGTCGACGTCGCTACCGGCGAAGTCGAGATCGCCGACGCATTTCTGTCATTCGAAACCGGCCCCGTCGAGTTCATCCTCGGCCACCACAACACTTTCCAGTCGCTCGAGGAATTGACCAGCTCGCTGCACACGTCATTCATCGAGAGGGCGGCCTTTACCGACGCCTTCGGCTTCGAACGGCGGGTCGGCGTGTCGGCGCAATATGCGAAGGGGCCGTTCCTCGCCCAGGGCGGGGTCTTCACCGACAACATCGCCGACTTGAACGCCGTCGGCGACGACAACAACAGCTACGGCTTCGATGGTCGCGCGGTGTTCATGCCGAAGGTGGGAGACAACCAGCTGCACTTCGCCGGCTCCTTCCACTGGCGCGATTTTAACGACGCCGGCAAAAGCGTGGGCAACAGCGTGCGCTATCGCCAGCGTCCGGCAATCCATACCACCGACGTTCGCTTCGTGGACACCGGCGAAATTGGAGGAGCCGAGAAGGAGACGGGCTACGGCCTTGAAGCCGCCGGCATATTTGGCCCGTTCCATGTCGCCAGCGAAGCCTATTGGCAGAGAGTCAGCCGGGAGAGTGGGCTTGAGGAACCGACCTTCTTCGGCGCTTATGTCGAAGGCGGCTATTCCCTCACCGGCGAGAAGCGCGGCTACAAGGGCGGCAAGTTCGACCGAGTGAAGGTGAAGAACCCGTTCGGCGAAGGCGGTCTCGGTGCAGTCGGCGTCAATGCGCGCTGGGATTACCTCGATCTGACCGACGCCGGCTTAGTCGGTGGCACCCAGAACGCCTATCAGGCCTCGCTCAACTGGAAGCCGATGGACCATGTCCTGTTCGGCCTCAATTATGCGCACATCCTCTACGACGACGCGGCTGTCGATGCGGCAGGCGAGCGCGACTATAGCGTCGATGTGATCGGTCTTCGCTCCCAGGTCGATTTCTAGCAAGCTCTGGCGAGCGCGGCGGAAGATCAGCTAGGGCACATCAGCATGGCGAACGATTTCCCGATAGCGGCCTTTCTCGACGCGCTCGACGAGCCGGCGATGCTGATCGAGGGCACTGCCGTGACCAGCGCCAATGCCTCCGCCCGTGCGCTGTTTGGAGCGGGGATCGAGGGCAACGACATCCGGTTGGCAATCCGGCATCCGCGGGCGCTCGAATTCATCCTCCCCGGCCGCGACGGCGATCTCGAGCTGACCGGCATCGGTTCGCTCGAGCGGCCTTGGCAGCTGCGGTTGCGCAGGGTCGGCAAGACGCTTTTGTTCCTGCAGCTGATCGACCGTGCCGCCGCCCATTCGGCCGAGAAAATGCGAGTCGATTTCGTCGCCAACGCCAGCCACGAGCTTCGAACGCCGCTGTCGGTCATCCTTGGCTATGCCGAGAGCCTGGAGGACGGGGCCGTCGACCCCAAGGATTGCGGCCGCTTCGGCGGCGTCATCCGCGGCGAAGCCAAACGGATGCTTCGGATCATCGAGGATCTGATGAGCCTGTCGCGAATCGAAGCCGACCGCTTCGTCGCCGCCACCGACCGGGTGGCGGTCGCCCACGTGATTCGCAGCGCGGTCGACAACAATTCCGCGATGGCCGCAAAGTGTGGATGCCATATCCACGTGCAGGTTGAGGACGGGCTGCCCCCGGTCGCCGGTGACTATCCGCAGCTACTGCAACTCGTCGACAATCTGATCAGCAACGCGCTTCGCTACGCTTGCGGCGACCGGGACTGCACGATCGAGGTCTCGGCAGCGGTGGAACGCCAGCAAGTGAGAATTATCGTCCGCGACAATGGACCCGGCATTGCCCGGGAGCATCTGCCGCGGCTGACCGAGCGCTTCTACCGCGCGGATCCGGCGCGAAGTCGCGACAGCGGGGGCACCGGCCTTGGGCTCGCGATCGTCAAGCATATCGTCGAACGACACCGCGGCCTCCTGGCGATCGACAGCATCGTCGGTGAGGGGACAACGGTGACCGTAAGGCTCCCGATCGCCCGGTTATGAGCGGTGTCTTTGTCACATAACTGCAATGCCAACGTCATATGCCTGACCGGAATCGCAACTAGGGCTCAGTCAGCCCCAAGCTCGTCGAAGGGACTCCATGTACAAAATAGCATTTCTCTTGCCCGTCGCTGCGCTGTTGAGCGCATGCGGAAGCAACAGCTCGGGTGGATCAGGCGGCGCTGCCCAGCTCAAGATCGTCGGTTCGTCGACCGTCTATCCGTTCACCACCGCGGTCGCCGAGGAGTTCCAGCGCGCCAATCCCGGGGTCGGCGTGATCGTCGAATCCACCGGCACTGGGGCGGGAATGAAATTGTTCTGCTCGGGCGTCGGCGGCCAGTTCCCGGACATGACCAACGCCTCGCGTCGAATCAAGAGCAGCGAGCTTGCGGACTGCAACAAGAACGGCGTCAACCAGGTCATTGAATTTCCGGTCGGAATCGACGGCTTGACCGTGATCCAGCCGGCCAGCGCAGCGCCGATAAACCTGACCCTTCGCGACCTGTACGCAGCGCTTGCGGCAACGCCCTTCGGCAAACCGCAGACGGCGAAAACCTGGAGGGACGTCAACCCGTCGCTGCCGGCGACCGCGATCCGGGTTCTGGGCCCGCCACCGACTTCGGGTACTCGCGACAGCCTCAACGAGCTTTTCCTGCAGGCGGGCTGCGAAAGCGATCCGGCGATGAAGGCCCTGAAGGAAACGGACGCAGACCGGCATCAGGAGGTTTGCAGCAAGATCCGTGAGGACGGGGCGTTCGTCGAGGCGGGCGAGAACGACAATCTGCTGGTTCAGAAGGTGTCAGCCGACCCGGCCGCACTTGGCGTGCTTGGCTACAGCTTCCTTGACGAGAATGCCGACAAGGTGCGGGCGGTGGCGCTCAATGGCCAACTCCCGACGGCTGCGACCATCACCAGCCTCAGCTACCCGGGCGCGCGCAGGATATTCACCTACGTGAAGGGCGAGCACATCGCGGCCAAGCCTGCGATGCGCGATTTCGTCGCTATGTACGGCCGGATGATCGCTGCCGGCGGGCCGCTGGAAAACCGGGGGCTCGTGCCGTTCGGAGCCACGGATCTGACCGCTGCTCAGGACCAGGCGACCAAGCTCGTCCCGATGACAGCGGCTGATTTGAAGTAAGCAGGAAGCGGCGGGCGCGATGAGTCTGACCCTGGCGCTCGCCGCAATCATCCTGGTCGCCGCGGCGGCCTTCGTGCTTGCCTATCGGCGCGCGACCGCGCTCCGAGCCGGTGGGCGACTGCACTCGCTTCCGACATATCACGGACTCCATGCGGCGCTGTGGTCTGCGGTTCCCGCGCTGGTCCTGCTCGCGGCGTGGGCACCGATCGAGACCCGGCTGGTGGAGTCCCAGGTGCTTGCGGCCGCCGAAGCGCAGGCGCTGCCGGCAGATTCCATGCAGCGCGGGGCGATCCTTCAGGAAGCTCGCGAGATTGCCCGCGGCCAGCGCGAGGCGGGTTTCAACCCGCAGTCGAGCACGCTTGCGCCGACTTTCCGTGAAGCCGAATCGCGTTACTCCAGCATTGGCGGGCTGCTTGCGATCCTGCTCGCCCTTGCCGGCGGAGCAATCGCAGTTCGGCGAACCGCAACCGCGCACCGCGCCCGCACCGCGGTCGAGCGATGGATGATGGGGCTGCTGATCGCCGCCTCGCTGATCGCGATCCTGACCACGCTCGGGATCCT
>JACCSV010000135.1 GCA_013812805.1 Sphingomonas sp.
CGTCCCGGAGCATCGACGGTGCCGCCGAGGTGATGATCCGCAAGCGCTCGCAGCCGGATGTGACCGCGGGCAAATTCGCTTATGTGTTCAACTGCACCGGACCGCTGCATTCGATCGCACAGACGACGGATTCCTTGCTGAGCAAGCTTCTCGGCGGTGGGCACGCCCGCGCAGACGATCTCGGCATTGGCCTGGCGGTCGGCGACGACTCGCGGGTCGCGGGCTCAGACCGGCTCTGGGCGGTCGGGCCGCTGACCAAGGGCGCCTTCTGGGAAATCGTCGCCGTTCCCGATATCAGGGTCCAGGCCGCTGCCGTGGCGGACGACATAGCAAGGGAGCTTGCCTGAATGAGCGCATCGCCCGACGACGGCGACATGGTCGAGGAGCCGGCGAAGCTGCCGGTGCCGGACGAGGTCGCCGACGCGATCCGAACGCTCATTCGTTGGGCGGGCGACGATCCCGACCGCGAAGGGCTGCTCGATACCCCGAAGCGCGTCGCTCGCGCATGGGCGGAATATTCGGTCGGCTACGGCCAGGATCCGGCTGCATACCTCAGCCGCACCTTCCATGAGGTCGGCGGCTATGATGAGATCGTGCTTTTGAAGAACATCCCGTTCCAGTCGCATTGCGAGCACCACATGGCGCCGATCATCGGCAAGGCGTCGATTGCCTATTTGCCGCGCGACAAGGTGGTCGGAATCAGCAAGCTGGCAAGGGTGCTGCACGGCTTTGCGCGCCGCTTACAGGTGCAGGAGCGGCTGACGGCGCAGGTCGCCGACTGCATCTGGGACAATCTTCAGCCCAAGGGCGTGGCGGTGGTAATCGAGGCGACGCATGCATGCATGACCGCGCGCGGGGTCAACACACCTGGAGTGATGATGACCACCAGCCGGATGATGGGCACCTTCCGCTCCGATGAACGTAGTCGTCGTGAAGTGCTGGCGCTGATGGGCCATTGATGCGGATGAAGGAGAAGTAAGGATCATGGCAAAGACGGCTGGCAGCACCAGGAAGAAGAGCCCCGCCTCCAAGCAGGTTGCGAAGAAGGCGCCCGGCAATCGAAGCCGCTCCCGCAGCGCAAGAGGCGGCAAATCCGCTGCCGACACGTTGTTGAAGCTGCTGGAGAGCCCGCTGGTCGCCGAGCTTCTCGCCGTCGGCGCAACGGCCGCGCTGGCAGCACTCGCGGAGCATCGCTACGGCAGCCGCAGTGGCGCCGGCGCTGGCGCCAAGCGCGCGATCAAAGGCGCGGTCACTGCCGCTGCCGGCGCCATGGGCCGCCGAATCGCCACCGAATTCGACGACATCAAGCAAGAGACTAAGGCAAGGGCCGCGAAAGCAACGTGAGCCGGGCGCGGCCGACGTCGCGCTCCGCCTCGATCTGGAGCGAGAGCGGGGCAACTCGCTCGCCGCGTTCGGTCTCGAGGGCCACCCAGCCGCCAACCCAGCCGGCGCGAACCAGCTCGTTGACCACCGCGGAGCCGGAGTGGGGAGAGTAAGGCGGGTCGGCCAAGATCAGGTCGAACGGCTCGGCCGGCGGTAGCGCCAGCGCCGAGCGCGCGAGCAGCTCACAGCGGTCTTCGACACCTAGGCTGGCACAGTTTGCGCGGATCGTCTCGATCGCTCGGCAATCCTGCTCGACGAAACAGGCAAAGCTCGCCCCACGCGAGAGCGCTTCGAGGCCGAGCGCGCCGCTGCCGGCGAACACATCGGCGACCCGCAAGCCCTCGAACGATCCAAGGCGGCTGGCGAGCATGGAGAACAGGGTTTCCCGCACCCGGTCCGCTGTCGGCCGGGTCGCCATGCCGTCGGGCGCCTGAAGCTTCCGCCCGCGCAGCGCACCGGCGATGATCCTCATTTGAGGCTGCTTCGAAACTCTTCGAGCTGATGCCTTTGCACTTCGTCGACGTCGCCGGGCTGCAGGCCGCCAACGTCGAACGGGCCGTAAGCGGTGCGGATCAGCCGCGACACCTGTAGCCCGAGATGCTCGAGCACTCGCCGCACCTCGCGGTTCTTGCCCTCGGTCAGGCTCATCTCGATCCAGCAATTGCGGCCGGTGCGCCGCTCCAGGTTGGCGTTGATCGATCCGTAACGCATGCCTTCGATCGTTATTCCGTCGGCGAGGGATTCGAGCTGCTCCTGGGTCACCGGTCCAAACGCTCGCGCCCGGTAGGTGCGGACCACCCCGGTGCGCGGAAGCTCCAGCGCGCGCTTGAACTCCCCGTCGTTGGTCAGGAGCAGCAGCCCCTCGGTCATGAAATCGAGCCGCCCGACCGGCATCACCCGCGGCAGGCCCGGGGGCAGGCGGTCGTAAATGGTCGCCCGGCCCTTGGGATCGCGGGCCGCCGTCAGGGTCAATGGCGGCTTGTAGAAGCGGAACAGGCGCGCCGCTTCGGTGGCCTTGACCGCCTTGCCGTCGACCGTCACCCCGCGCAGATCCTCGAGCAAGGTCGCCGGTGTCGTCAGCACCTTCCCGTCGATGGCGATTCGGCCTTCGGCGATCATCCGCTCGATGTCGCGCCTCGACGCGACCCCGGCGCGGGCGAGCAGCTTGGCGATCCGCTGCGGCCCGGTTTCGCGCGGCTCGGGTCTGGCGCCGCCGCGGCCGCCGGCGCGGGGCGGCACTGGATCGCGCTTCGTTCGTTGCGGTTTCAAGGTGATG
>JACCSV010000146.1 GCA_013812805.1 Sphingomonas sp.
CCGCTGGTCGGCCGAATCGTCGATGCCTACGAAGGGCCCGGGGCATGATGCTCGAGATCGCCATCGACGCCGATGCGGAGTGGGACAGTAGCAGCTGGGATCGGCTGGTGCGCGAGGCGGCCGAGGCCGCGATCGCCGAAAGCGCCTTCCCACAGCTGACCAGCAGCAAGAGGCTGATCGAACTCTCCGTACGCCTCGCCGGCGACAGCGAAGTGCAAGCACTCAATTCCACCTGGCGCGGCAAGGACACGCCAACCAACGTCCTCTCCTTCCCGCAAATAGAGGCGGACGCGCTTGGAAACATCAGCGCAGACGGTCCCGAGCTGATGCTCGGCGACATCGTCCTCGCCCACGGCGTCTGCGAGCGCGAGGCGCAGGAGAGAGCGATCTCGCTCGAAGCTCACGCCGCCCACCTTGTCGTCCACGGCACGCTGCAGCTGCTCGGCTACGATCACGGCGACGATGCCGGGGCCGAAGCGATGGAGCAGCGCGAAGTCCGCGCCCTTGCTCGCCTTGGCATCGCCGATCCCTATGCGGATGGTGAGCGCTGACCATGGCGACGCGTCAGGAGGAAACCGGGTCGAGACTGTGGCGGGGCATGCGCGCCCTGATCTTCGGCGACGATGGCGAGCAGTCGCTCCGTGACGAGATCGAGGACGCGATCGACGAGGCCGAGGACGGGCGCCCCGTCGCCGGCGATCTCACTCCGACCGAGCGGCAAATGCTCCGCAATCTGCTTCACTTCGGAGAGCTTACCGCCGGCGACATCTGCGTTACTCGCGGCGACATCATCGCCGTGCCCTCGACGATCAGCTTCGACGATCTGCTCTCCGCTTTCGCCGAGGCCGGGCACAGCCGCCTGCCGGTGTTCGGCGACAGCCTCGATGAAGTCGTCGGCATGGTCCACATCAAGGACGTGTTCGTCGCCAGCATGGATGAGGGCTGCGACCGAAGCATCCCCGCTCTGCTTCGAACCCCCTTATTCGTGCCCGAATCGATGGGAGTGATCGACCTGCTGGCGCGGATGCGCGCCGAGCGGACCCACCTCGCGATCGTCGTCGATGAATTTGGCGGGACCGAGGGGCTGGTGACGATCGAGGACGTCGTCGAGGAAATCGTCGGCGACATCGAGGACGAGCATGACGAGCAGGAAGGCGGAATGCTGACGATGCTCGACGACGGTGTCTGGGAAGCCGATTCGCGGATCGAAATCGAGGAGCTTACAGCGGCGGTCGACGCGCGACTGATCCCGGAAGCGGATGACGACGTGGACACGCTTGGCGGCCTCGTCTTCCTGCTCGCCGGCCGAATCCTCCGTCCAGGCGAGTCGGTGCAGCACCCTTCCGGCTGGCGGCTGGAATCGGTCGATGCCGACGCGCGCCGGGTGCTGCGCGTGCGGCTGCATGCGCCGGAGACCCTGCTTTAGGCCTTGGCGAACAGCTTGGCGGGGTCCGCCATCGCCTTGAACTCCAGCGCATTGCCGGCAGGATCGAGCAGGAACATGGTCGCTTGCTCACCAGCGGTACCGGCAAAGCGAACGGTCGGGGCAATCACGAATTCGACCCCTTCCGCGATCAGCCGCTCGGCCAACTCGCGCCACTTGGCGATGCCGAGCACGACCCCGAAATGCGGCACCGGCACCGACTCGCCATCGACCGGATTGGTCTGGCGCTGCCGCACCGCGTCAGGCGCCAGGTGAGCGACGATCTGGTGGCCGAACAGGTCGAAGTCGATCCACTGGTCGGCGCTTCGTCCTTCGGGACAGCCGAGCAGCCGACCGTAAAAGAACTGCGCCGCGGCAAGGTCATCGACCGCGAAGGCGAGGTGGAACGGCGGTAGGCTCATCGTTGCGACTTTTGTCATTGTCAGCGGAGCCAAGCAATCCCGACCCCTTGCGGACGGTAGCGCGTTATGTCTCACCCGCGATGGCAGCCTGAGGAGGCACGACAATGGATCGACTGAAGCGGAAGAAATACGAAAAGCTGCTCGAGCCGATGCAGGGCGAGTTGGTGTCGATGGCACGCTGGATTGCCGCCACTGGCCAGCGAATGGTCATCCTTTTCGAGGGGCGCGACACCGCCGGCAAGGGCGGCGTCGTCCAGGCCATCGCCGACAAGATCAATCCCCGCCAGTGCCGGGTGGTTGCGCTCGGCAAGCCAAGCGAGGCCGAAGCCGGCCAATGGTACTTCCAGCGGTTCACCCAGCATCTGCCGGGCAAGGGCCAGATAACGCTGTTCGACCGCAGCTGGTACAATCGGGCCGGCGTCGAGAAAGTGATGGGCTTCGCGACGCCAGACCAGGTTGAGGCTTTCCTGACGGCCGCCCCGCAATTCGAGAAGATGCTGGTCGATGACGGCATCCACTTGTTCAAATATTGGCTGACCTGCGACCAAGCCAAGCAGGAGAAACGCTTCGCGGAACGGCTTTCGGACCCGTTGAAGCGATGGAAGCTGTCACCGATCGACGCAGCGGCGCGTGCCCGTTATGCGGACTATACTGCGGCTCGCGAGGCGATGCTGGAGGCGACCCACACGGCGCATGCGCCGTGGACGCTTGTCGACTTCAACGACCAGCGGCGCGGCCGGCTGACCCTTATCCGCCACCTCCTCGACCGCCTTCCTAGCACGCGCTGCGAAGAAGCGACGATTGACTGGCCGCCGCTCGGTCATAAGCCGCTAGAGGAGGAATTCGGCGTCCTTGAACCGATCAAAATGCGCGGAACAGACGCGGACTGAGGGAGGCCGGCGGGATGTCCGCTTTCCAACCAGCAGGCATTGGCGCAGCAGCCAATCGCCTGACCGTCCCAGCGGATCGTTTAAAAACGCTGTCCTAGATGCGGCGCGCTAGGCATATGGCTGCGCCATGACGTTATGCTCGCCTGCGCACCTTCGGCGGTCGGCCGCGCTAACCGTCTGCGCACGCGCAGACTTGCGAGCGCACGCATAGTCGGTGCGAACCTTGCGACCTTTCGATCGGTGGGGATGGCTGACTGCACTGCTGCTCGGCGCTTTATCCGCGCTGGCTTTCGAGCCAGTCGGCGTCTGGCCGTTGATGCCGTTCGCCTTCGCCGCGCTGATGGAGCTCCTCGACCGCACCAAGTCGCTGTGGAGAGCGCTGCTGATGGGCTGGATGTTCGGTCTTGGCCAGTTCGTGCTCGGCTTCAACTGGATCGCGACCGCCTTCACCTTCCAGACGGCGATGCCGGCCTGGCTCGGCTGGATCGCCGTCGTGCTGTTGTCGATGTACCTCGCAATCTATCCCGCGCTCGCCGGTGCCGTGGCGTGGAAGATCGGCAACCGCGAGCGGATCATCCTTGCCATCACGCTGGCCGGCGCCTGGGCGATCACCGAATGGCTTCGCGGAACCGTCTTTACCGGCTTTGCCTGGAACCCGGTCGGAGTGACTCTGGTACCGACGCCGCTGGTGGGCACCTCCGCGCTGATCGGCACCTACGGCTTGTCGATGCTGGTAGTGCTGTTCGGCTCCGTCATCTGGCTCGGATATTATCGCAAGTGGCTGACGCCCGTCGTCGTCGTCCTGGTCACCGCGCTGCTGTGGTCGCTGCCGGCGTCCAAGGTTCCCGAGCAGGCGCTGGCGGTCAAGCCGATCCGGATCGTCCAGCCCAACATCGGCCAGCAGGACAAGTGGCGGCCCGGCTTCAGCGACCAGTCGGCAGCGCGGCTGGCTGCGCTTTCGGCACAGCCGGGGCCGCAGCGCCCGCGCCTGCTGTTCTGGCCGGAGGCGGCGGTCACCCAGCCGCTCCAGGATCAGCGCACCGGACCCTATCCGGACCTCACCCAGTTCGAGCGCTCGCGCGCGGCGGCCTCGGTCGCCGGGGGAGAATATCTGCTGACCGGCGGAATCGCTCTCAAGTCCGAAGACGGGCGCACCATTTCCGGAGCGACCAACAGCGTCTTCATCATTGGTCCGGGCGGGCAGCCGCTAGCCCGCTACGACAAAGCGCATCTGGTGCCCTATGGCGAATATCTGCCGATGCGACCTTTGCTCTCGTCGATCGGCCTGTCGCGTCTCGCGCCCGGCGACGTCGACTTCGCCTCCGGACCCGGACCGCGCACCGTTCGCCTGGCTGGTTGGGGCAAGGTCGGCTTCCAGCTTTGCTACGAGATCATTTTTTCGGGCCAGGTCGTCGACCGCCGCAACCGCCCCGACTTCATCTTCAACCCGTCGAACGATGCATGGTTCGGCCGCTGGGGACCGCCGCAGCACCTGGCTCAGGCGCGCCTTCGCGCTGCCGAGGAAGGCATTCCGGTGATCCGCTCGACCCCGACCGGGATCAGCGCAGTGATCGATGCGCGCGGCAAGATCGTCGAGCAGCTTGCCTGGCGCACCGCAGGCGTGATCGATACCACCCTGCCGCCGCCCGCCGCCAACGTCACGCTGTTCGGCAAGTTCGGCAATTTGATCCCGCTGTTGCTTGCCCTGGCGCTGATCATCGGTAGCATTGCCCTCTCCCGGACCGAGCGCTATCGGGGGACATAAAGAATCCCTTATGTCTTGCCCGGCGATAGCGCCGGCGTCCCCGAAGGCTTGAAAATCCGCGATGCGCAGCAGCTATCTCTTCACGTCCGAATCCGTTTCCGAAGGCCACCCCGACAAGGTCGCCGACCAGATTTCCGACGCCATCGTCGATCTGTTCCTTGGCAAGGACCCCGAGGCTCGGGTCGCCTGCGAGACGCTGGTCACCACCCAGCGCATCGTCATCGGCGGCGAGATCCGTTGCCGCCCGGTCTACGACGAAGAGAAGTTCAGGGACACGCACGGCTGGGCGCCCGGCGCCCGCGACGAGATCGAGAAAATCGTCCGCACCACGGTTCGCGACATCGGTTACGAGCAGGAAGGCTTCCATTGGGAAACCGCCAGCTTCGAAAACCACCTGCACGGCCAATCGTCGGAGATCGCCCAAGGTGTCGATGCCGCCGGCAACAAGGATGAAGGCGCCG
>JACCSV010000172.1 GCA_013812805.1 Sphingomonas sp.
TTTTTTTAAGCCTCGCGCTCGGCTGGGCGGAGGCGGTGGGCGCACGCGATCTCTTCATCGGCGTCAACGCGCTCGATTATTCCGGCTACCCCGACTGCCGGCCGGACTTCATCGCCGCCTTCGAGGCCCTAGCCGAGCGCGCGACCAAGGCGGGATCGGCCGGCGAGCCGTTTCGAATCCATGCACCGCTGCAGCAGCTGACCAAGGCCGCAATTGCGCTGGAAGCCGAGCGGCTCGGCCTCGATGCCGCGCTCAGCCACAGTTGCTACGACCCGGCGCCCGACGGCGCCCATTGCGGACTGTGCGATGCGTGCAGGCTGCGTGCCAAGGGATTTGCCGAGGCGGGGCTCAGCGACCCCACGCATTATGCGGTGAGCGCTCCGGCAGGCTAAAGGCTGTTGCCTTCCGGCTCCTCGTCGTCCGCCGCCGCGGCCGGTGCGGGATCGCGGCGCTTGGCCGGGGGAGTGCGGGACCGGACCGAATTCGTCCCCGCCGCACTTGGCTGCGCCGCTGCCTCATTGCCGTCCGCGTCGACGTCGATATCCGGCAGGAAAGCGGATTCGGCCGCCATGTTGGCGTCCTGGCCGGTGGCGGCGTCGATGGCCGTCGTGTCGTTGGTAGCGACCACCTGGGTCGTCACATTCTGTTCCGCCGCCGCTTGCTCCTCGGCGGACTGCTTCTGGCCGCAGCCAGCCAGCGCCAGCGCCGCGGCGCCAAGAAAAATCAGTTCACGCATGTCCAGGCCTTCACATCACCCTGCCGCGAATGTCAAAAAAAGAGGCTGCCGGCGAACCGGCAGCCTCTTTGAACACAACAACGGCCCCAATCCGGGGCCGTTCGCCGATTACATGGCGTTGGTGCTGTTGTTCATCATCATCGCGTTGGAATCCATCGCGTTCATGTCGTTCATCATCATGTTGTCCGACATGTTGGCGCCCATGTTCATGTCCATGTTGGCGTCAACAGCAGTGGTGTTGTCGATGACCAGATTGTCGACGGTGAGGTTGTCGACGGCCATGTTATTGTCTTCAGCGCCGGTGTTGCTGCTGCAACCTGCAAGCGCCAGGGCCGCACCAGCGACCAGGATAAGAGCACGCATTCAAAACTCCCTTGATTATCAGACTTGGAACGGGGAACCCCGCCTGCCAAATCCCGCGCACCATAATCTGAACGCCTATGGTCCATCAAGTGACTTGATGCGGCGACGCCAAGGCGCTGAGAAATGGCGCAAAACTGTCGCGTAGCGCGGCGTCGGCGCGGGACATGGAGGTTTCTTTGCCGAGCTTTGCCAGGCTCGTCACCCCGAAATCGCTAATTCCGCACGGCACGATACCGTCAAAATGCGACAGGTCCGGGTCGACGTTGATCGACAGCCCGTGGAGGGTCACCCAGCGTTTGACGCGGATCCCGAGCGCGGCGATCTTGGCTTTGCCGGCGCCGCTGCCGGTCCAGATGCCGATCCGCCCCGGCGAGCGGTGCGCCTCGACGCCGAGCGCGGCCAGAGTGGCGATGATCCAGCCCTCGATTGAGTGGACCAGTGCCCGGACGTCGCGCCCGCGCCGTTCGAGGTCGAGCATCAGGTAGACCACCCGCTGGCCAGGGCCGTGGTAGGTGTAGCGGCCGCCGCGGCCGGCGTCGTACACCGGCAAGCCGAGCGGGTTGAACAACTCGGCCGGGTCGGCGCTGGTGCCGGCGGTGAACAAGGGCGGGTGCTCGAGCAGCCAGACCAGCTCGGGTGCTTCACTCGCGCGAATCTGCGCCGCGCGCTCGTGCATCACCGCGAGCGCCTCCTCGTAAGGCACCGGCCCCGTGGCTACTCGCCATTCGATGTCGTCGATTTCGCTCACCCATCGGCAGATGGCTTTGCCGGGGCAACCTCGCAAGGACGATTGCAACCGCGGCGACAGCTTCGCATAAGCCGGTGGGGCAACCGCAGGTTAGGGGGATTCATGTCGAAGCTTTCGATTTCCAAGGCATGGGAGGCTAGCCGCGACGTAATCGGTCGCAACGGCAGCCTGCTCGCGACGGTCGCGCTCGCACTTCTGGTCCTTCCCGGAGTCGTCAGCGACATGGCCAAGCCGGCGACCGACGGGGGGGCCTTTCCCGAGCCCGGACCATGGCTGATCGTTGCTGCGATCGCCTTCATCATCGGCCTTATCGGACAATTGGCGATCGTCACCCAGGCGCTCGGCTCACGCCGGACCGTCGCCGAGGCGATCGGGCATGGGATGCGGCGGGCGCCGTCCTATGTCGCGGCGACGTTCATCTGGACGGCGCCGTTCGCTTTGCTGATGTACGCGATGGCCCGAGGCGCGGGCACTCCGCCGTCGGGAGGCGTGGTCCTTGGGCTGTTGCCGCTGCTGATAGTCTTCCTGTATCTGTGCGTGCGGATGATCTTGACCCCGGCGGTGGCGACGGCCGAGAGCGGCGGGCCGCTCCACATCATCAAGCGCAGCTGGGCGCTGACGAGCGGCAATTGGTGGCGCCTGTTCGGCTTCGTCGTCGTCTGGGCGATCGCGGCGATGGTCGTGCTGCTTGCAGTCCAGGCGATCGGCGGGCTGCTCAGCGGGATGATCTTCGGTGATTCGGAGCCGATGTCGGTCGGAGGATTGGTGGTCTCGGTGCTGACCCGGCTGGCGGGCGCCGCGCTCACCGTCGTCCTCGTCGTCATGCAGGCCCGGCTCTATCTTCAGGTTGCGACGGCCGCCGAGCCCGAGGTGACGGTCCCCAGCAGCGGGACCTGAGGAGCGCAATCGGCGGGAAGGATCCCGAGCAGTCGCGGATCGGGAAACCGCTCGATCGCGCGCTCGTAGGCGACGAAGCCGACGCGGCGGTAAGCGCCGAGCGCTGCCGGATGATCGAGCGTGCAGGTGTGGACGTGGACGCGCTCGACGCCATTCCGCCACGCCAAACGGAGGGTTTCTGCAAGCAGCCAGCGGCCATGCCCCTTTCCCGCAAGCTCCGGCACCAGCCCGATGAAGGCGAGCTCGCATTCGCCCGCCTGGCGCAAGTCGAGCTCGACCATTCCGGCCGGCGAGCCGCGGTCTTCGACCGCGAAGAGCTCGACCCTCGGGTCATGGATGATCGCTTCTAGCTTCGCATCCGCCATGATCAATCGCGAGAACCACAGCCACCGAGCCCCGACCAGGCGGAACAGCGAGCGATATTCGTCCGCGCTTGGCCGCTGCATCCGGCGGAGCGTCAGCGCCGACGGAGGGACCGCCTCGCTCGGCGGCTGGCGCGTCTCGAGGAAGGTGACGACCGCGGCTAGCCGGCCGTCGGCCACGGGGCCGTAGCTCATCTCTCCTCCCCGGGACGGGGAGGGGGGCCAGCGCAGCTGGTGGAGGGGGGTTGGAGCCCCGCACGCCGCCCCCTCCACCATCCGCTCTTCGGCGGATGGTCCCCCTCCCCGAGAAATCTCGGGGAGGAACTGGGGCTAGAATGCGCGGCGCTGCGCTGCGACGAGCATTCGCAGCAGCATCGCGACGGGCCGGGGGACGCCGACTTTTCCTTCGAGCCACA
>JACCSV010000154.1 GCA_013812805.1 Sphingomonas sp.
ACCGGCTGCTGCGCGGCGACAAAGCGAAGCTGACCGCCGACCGCGCCGCTTATTTCTCTCATCCCGACTGGGTCGTCGATCCCTCGCGCGCTGCCCCTCCCAGCCTGTGGCGGCCGCAAATCGCGACTCCCGACGGCCTCGCCGCGACCGCCCAATGGTACCGCGCCCAGGGCTGGCTCTGAGTCGCCGTTATTGCGCCCCATTGCGTTGCGAAAGCGGTGGCCCGCCACTAGACGAGCCGCCACATGACCGACCGCGACGAGACCGCCGCCAAGATCGCCAAACTGATCGAGCCGTTCAACAAGAAGGGCATCGCGGTGGCCGAGGACACTCGCTTCGCGCAGGATCTCGAATGGGACAGCCTGACGGTGATGGACTTCGTCGCCTCGGTCGAGGACGAGTTCGACATTTTGATCAGCATGAACCGCGCCGCCGAGATCGAGACGGTGGGGCAGCTCGTCGACGCGGTCGGCCAGCTGCAGAGCGAGCGGTGACCGATTTATTCTCGAAGTTCGACCCGCTGATCGAGCAGCGCGAGACCCTCCTCGAGACCGGCCTCACCGACCCGTTCAACTTGGTGATGGAAAAGGTCGAGAGCCCGACTGTCGCCATCTGCAACGGCAAGCGGACGATCCTGCTCGGCACCTACAATTACATGGGGATGACGTTCGACCCGGACGTCGTCGCCGCCGGCAAGAAGGCGCTCGAGGAGTTCGGTTCGGGAACCACTGGCAGCCGCGTTCTCAATGGCACTTACACCGGCCACCGCGAGGTCGAGCAGGCGCTTCGCGACTTCTACGGACAAGACCATGCGATGGTCTTTTCGACCGGCTACCAGGCGAACCTCGGGATCATCTCCACCATTGCCGGCAAGGACGACTACATCATCCTCGACATCGACAGCCACGCGTCGATCTACGACGGCTGCGCCCTCGGCAACGCCCAGATTGTGCCGTTCCGCCACAACGACGTGGAAGCGCTGGAGAAGCGGCTCAAGCGGGTGCCGGAGGGCGCCGGCAAGCTGGTCATCCTCGAAGGCGTCTATTCGATGCTCGGCGACGTCGCTCCGCTGAAGGAAATGGTTGCCATTTCCAAGGCCAACGGGGCGATGGTGCTGGTCGACGAGGCGCATTCGATGGGCTTCATTGGCGAGAACGGCCGGGGCGTCGCCGAAGCGCAAGGGGTGATCGACGAGGTCGACTTCATCATCGGCACCTTTTCCAAGTCGGTCGGCACCGTCGGCGGCTTTTGCGTGTCCAACCATCCCAAGTTCGAAATCCTGCGCCTGGTGTGCCGGCCGTACGTGTTCACCGCCTCGCTGCCGCCTTCGGTGGTCGCCACCGCCGCGACCTCGATCCGCAAGCTGATGGACGCCGCCGACAAGCGCGCCCACCTGTGGGAAAATTCCAAGCGGCTTCACGCGGGCCTCAAGCAACTCGGCTTCACACTTGGCACCGAGGAGCCGCAATCGGCGATCATCGCCGTCATCATGCCCGACCTCGAGACCGGCGCGGCGATGTGGGAGGCGCTGCTCAACGAGGGCCTCTACGTGAACCTCGCCCGCCCCCCGGCGACTCCGGCGGGGATGACGCTGCTGCGCTGCTCGCTCTGTTCCGAGCACAGCAGCGAGCAGGTCGGCGAGATCCTCGGCAAGTTCGCCGCCGCCGGCCGCGCCACCGGCATCATCCCCGCTTAGCAACCTCGCGCCCGACCAAGCATTAGCAACTCTATGGCAAGCGATTGGAAACTGGTGATCCACGGCGGCGCCGGGGGGATCGAGCGCAAGTCGATGACCCCGGACAAGGACCGCGAGGTCCGCGCCGGACTCGATCGGGCGCTCCAAGCGGGGGAGCAGGTGCTGGCCGGCGGCGGCAGGGCGCTCGACGCGGTCGCGGCGGCGGTGTGCGTGCTCGAGGACGATCCCAACTTCAATGCCGGCCGCGGCTCGGTCTTCACTTGGGACGAAACGCACGAGCTGGATGCCTCGGTGATGGACGGAAGCACGCTTGCGGCAGGCGCCGTCACCGGCGTTTCCACGACCAAAAGCGCAGTCGGGCTCGCTCGCGCGGTGCTGGAGAAGAGCCCACACGTCTTCCTCAGCCACGAGGGCGCCGACCGGTTCGCTCGCGAGCAGGGGCTCGAGCAGGTCGCCAATTCCTATTTCTCGACGCCCGAACGGCGCCAGCAGCTCGAGCGGCTAAAAGCGCACAAGGTGAGCGCGCTCGAGGTCGAGTATAAGTTCGGAACCGTCGGCGCGGTTGCGCTCGATGCCAGTGGCCATGTCGCCGCGGCGACGTCGACCGGCGGAATGACCGGCAAGCGCTGGGGGCGAATTGGGGATTCGCCGATCATCGGCGCCGGCACTTATGCCGACGATCGCGCCTGCGCAGTCTCCGCCACCGGCCACGGCGAACATTTCATTCGCGTCGGCGTGGCCCACGAGATTTGCGCCCGAATCCGCCTTGCCGGCCAGAGCCCGCAGGCAGCGGCCGATGCGGTGATGGCCGAGGTCAAGGGGCTGGGCGGCGAAGGCGGGGTGATCCTGGTGACGCCCGGGGGCAAGACCATTTACGCGTTCAACAGCGCCGGAATGTACCGCGGCACCGCCAGCGCCTCGGGGCGCAGCGTCGCCATCTATTCGGACGAGCGGTAAGGCAGAGCTTCGCGCGCCCAGGCGACCTCCTGCTTGATCGCCTCGCGCTCGCGGTCGAGAAAATCGGCAACCGCGCTTCGGAAACCACCCTCGGCGATGAAGTGCGCCGATTTGGTAATGACCGGCTCATAGCCGCGGCCGAGCTTATGCTCTCCCTGCGCGCCGGCCTGGACCGAGCCGAGCCGATGGTCGATCGCATATTCGGTGGCCTGGTAGTAACTGAGCTCGAAGTGGAGGAACGGCACCTCCTCGACGCTGCCCCAATAGCGCCCGTAAAGCGCATCGGGGCCGAGGACGTTGAGTGCTCCGGCGATCGGGCGGCCGTTGCGGCAGGCGAGGAGGAGCAGCAACTGCTCGCCCATCGTCGCGCCGATTCGATCGAAGAAAGCGCGGGTCAAATACGGCCGGCCCCATTTGCGGCTGCCGGTGTCCTGATAGAAACGCCACATCGCGTCCCATTCGGCGCGGCCGATGTCGGCGCCGCGCAATGCCCGGAACTCGAGGCCGACGCGGGCCGACGCCCGCTCCTTGCGGATCGCTTTGCGCTTGCGGCTGGTCAGAGAGTCCAGGAAATCGTCGAAGTCGCCGTAGCCGCGGTTGGCCCAGTGATACTGGATGCCGTGGCGGATCAGCCAGCCGCGGCCTTCGCACTCGGCAGCGCCGGCTTGGTCGACGAACGTGATGTGGGCGGAAGACAGGTCGTTCTGGACCGTCACCGTCTCGGCAGCGGCGAGCAGTTGCTGTGGCCGGGCGCCCAGCAGCCGCGGCCCCGGGACCGGCGTAAACGGCACCGCGATCTGCAGCTTGGGGTAATAAGCGCCGCCGGCGCGCTCCCAGGCGTCCGCCCAGCCGTGGTCGAACACATATTCGCCTTGGCTATGGGACTTGAGGTAGGCCGGCGCGGCCGCGACAAGGCTGCCGCAATCGTTTTCGATGAAGATCGGCGCAGGCGTCCAGCCGGTGCCGGGGCCAACGCTGCCGGAGTCCTCGAGAGCCGCCAGAAAGGCGTGGCCGACAAGCGGGTGACCACCGGCGAGCCCGTCCCAGTCGCTGGAGTTCAGCCCGGCGACGCCACCTGCTAGCTTCGCGACGAATTCAGTCTCGCGGTCGGCCATCGGCTTCCCAAATGAGGGCGTCGGCATGAACCGCGGCTTGCGAGCGGTGCTCGGCGGTAGCGATGGTCCAACTGTAGACCGGCATGCGCTTGCGGGCGCGGGCCACCCACGGCTTGCCGAGTGCGACACGATCAACCGCGAGGAAGTCCGGCGAGGCGAGCCAAAGCGCGAGGCGCCGTCGAAGCGCAGGCAGGCGGTCGCGAACCACGAGGCCGCGGCGCACGTCCGGCAAGTTGGTCTTGAGGAGGCGTAGCAGGCGCGGGTCGAAGCTCATCACACCATGGCGGTCGGAATAGCCGGCGAGCGTTCGCTTGAGAGCCGGTGCCCAGCGCCACAGGTCGTTCTCGACCTTGACCTCCAGCAGCAGCGGCACTCGCCCGCCGACCAGGTGGAGCAGGCTCGCAAGCGTCGGGATCGGTCCTTCGCCAACATGCAGCCGGCCGAGCTCGGCGAGCGTCGAGTGGCCGATGCGCAAGGGACTCGCGCAAAGCCGCCACGCGTCCGCGTCATGGAAGACAAGGATCTCGTCGTCCGCCGTCAGCCGCAGGTCGCACTCGATCCCGGCGCCCAGCTCCAGCGCAGCGGCAAACGCAAGCAGGCTGTTTTCAGGAAAGCCCGAACCATGATGCAGCCCGCGGTGCGCGAAGCCCGGTGGACCCGGATCGAGTGGATCAGCGCCGGATAGCGACGATCGCATCCACTTCGACGGCAACACCGAGCGGAAGCACGGCTACGCCGACGGCGCTGCGCGCATGCCGCCCCGGCTCGCCGAACACCTGCTGCATCAGCTCCGACGCGCCATTGGCGACTTTCGGCTGGTCGGTGAAGTCCGGCGCGGAATTGACGAATACGCCAAGCTTGACGATGCGCTCGATCCGATCGAGCGACCCCAGGGCCGCCTTGATCTGCGCAAGCAGCATGATCCCGCAACGCCGGGCGGCGGCGATGCCGGCGTCGAGGTCCATGTCCTCGCCGAGCCGCCCTTTGATCAGCGAGCCGTCCTCGGCAAAGCTGATCTGGCCGGAGATGTGCAGGAGCCCGTCCCGCTCGACGGCGGGGACGTAGGCGGCGACCGGCGCCGCGGCTTCGGGAAGGGTGATGCCGAGCTCGGCAAGGCGCTGTTCAATGCTCATGCGAGGGGGCTGAACACCGAGTGCAGCTTCAGGTCAACCTCGTCATTGCGAGGAGCCGAAGGCGACGCGGCAATCCAGAACAGTGGATTGCTTCGCTTCGCTCGCAATGACGACTACCCCTCGCGATGCACCGCGAAGCCGGCGAAGCTCTGGCTGACCGGCATTAGCTCGAGGGCGTTGATGTTGAGGTGCGGCGGCAGGGTGGCGACCCACCAGATGGTTTCGGCGATATCGTCGGCGGTCATCGGGTCCACCCCGGCGTAGAGCGCGTCCGAGGCCGCCTGGTCGCCGCCGGTGCGGACCAGGGTGAACTCGGTTTCGACCATTCCCGGCTCGATCGACGTCACCCGCACCCCGGTGCCGGCGAGGTCGCAGCGGAGGTCGAGGGAGAATTGGCGGACGAACGCCTTGCTTGCCCCGTACACCGCCCCGCCGCGGTAAGGGTAGGTCGCGGCGACCGAGGACAGGTTCACGATCGCCCCCTTGCGCTCGATCAGCCCTGGCAGCAGCGCCCGGGTCAGCGCGACGAGGCCGGTCATGTTGGTCTGCATCGCATTATCGAGGGCGGCGAAGTCCGCGTCCTGCAGGGGCTCCGTCGGCGGCGCCAGCCCCGCGTTATTGATCAGCAGGCCGATCTCCCCCCACTCGCCCGACAGCCTCGCCGCATCGAGCAGCGCCTCGGTGTCGCGCATGTCGAGCTCGAGTGGCAGGCAGCTCTCGCCAAGCTCGTCGGACAGCCTGCGAAGGCGATCCCCCCGCCGGCCGGTGACGATCACCCGCCAACCGCCCGCGGCGAACCGCCGAGCGGAAGCTTCGCCGATCCCCGCGGTCCCGCCAGTAATGAATGCGGTCCTGGTCATTGCTGCTCCTCAAGCGCGCGCCGCGCCTCCACCAGCGCCTGTGGCGCACAGCCGATCTCGCCCGCCACCGCAAGCAGATCGGGCTCGTACGCTTCCAGGAAACGCAGCATTGCAGCGAGCAGCGCGGGCTCGCCGGCGCTGCTTCGAAGCCCATTTGGGGACAGTCCGCTAAGCGCGAGGAATCGCTGCGCCCTCCGTTCGTCGGTTACCACTGCAGCAAGCGCCATCAGCGCCAGCGCGGCGGCGTCGTTTGGCGCTGGAGGGTGCATCGCCTACTATCCGTTCGCTGCTGACCTGGAGAATGGTTTGGCCAAGATCCTGATCGT
>JACCSV010000161.1 GCA_013812805.1 Sphingomonas sp.
GACTGCCCCGCTGACGTGAACCAGCGCTTTCAGAGCCGTTCAGACAGCCTGGGGTTTGGTGTCGCGGCCAAGACGCCAGGCGGCCAGCAGGCACAGCAACGCCGCGAGCAGATAGAAGCCTAGGCCATAAAGGATCGAGTAGCGCATCGCCTCGCTGCCGTATGCCGGCCGAAGCAGGTCGGCGAGGTAGCCGAAGATGAAGGTGCCGAAGCCGATCCCGATCAAATTGTTGATCAGCAAGAAAGAAGCCGATGCGGTGGCTCGACGCGGCGCGTCAACCAGGCCCTGTACTGCACTGATGATCGGCCCGAGCCAGGCGAGCGACAGAGCATAAGCGAGGGTGAACAGCATCCAGGCGGCCATTCGTGCTTCCACCGACATCGCCAGGGCATAGAGCGGGGCCGTGAACAGGAAGGCGACTGCCGGGGTCAGCGCATAGGCCGCGGGCCGGGAGCCGCCGAGCTTGTCGGCGAGAGCGCCGCCCAGCAGGATTCCTGCGGATCCGCCGATCAGCACGATGGTGCCGAAAAACGAGCCGATGCTGCCCAGCGACAAGCCGAGCGATTCGCTGAAATAGGAGGGCAGCCAGAAGCCCAGGCCGTAACCGCCGATCGAGCAGGAGGCGGCGCCGAACGAGAGCAGCCAGAAACTCGGCTTGCGGGCGAGCTCGCCCGCCACCTCGAGAAATCGCGGCGTATCGTCGGCGAGCGCGGCCGCAGGCGCGCCGGCAGGCGCTTCGGGCACTTGAGTGGCGATCAGCCAGCCGACCGGAAGCCCGGCCAATCCGATGATGATGAAGGCGGTGCGCCAGTTGATTGTCTCGGCAAGCCAGCCGCCGAAAAACAGACCGAGCGCCGAGCCGATCGGAATGCCGAGGCTGAACACCGCCAGCGCCCGGGCCCGGCGGCCCGGCGGGAAATGCTGCGCGATCAGCGCATAACTTGGCGCAACGCCACCCGCCTCGCCCACGCCGACGCCCATCCGCGCCGCGAACAGCTGCCAGAAGCTGGTGACGAACCCGCACAGCGCGGTGAACAGGCTCCACACCGCCGCGGCGATGCCGATTACGCGCGCTCTGCGCCCGGTGCGGTCGGCGTACCGAGCGATCGGTATCGCCAGTGTCGAATAGACGCTGGCAAAGGCGATTCCGCCCATCAGCCCGAGCTGGGTGTCGCTCAGCCCAAGCTCCGCCTTGATCGGGATCTTGAGGATGCTGACGATCTGGCGGTCGAGGAAATTGAAGATGTAGGCGAGCAGCAGCAGCAGCAGGACGCGCGTGCTGAGGGCGCGCGCCGCTGCTGCCTGCTGGCTCAGAACCGGGCTCCAAGCGTCAGGAACACCTGCCGCGGATTGCCGTAGAAGGCGGTCAGCACGCCCTCCTGGCCGAGCCCGCCGGCCGGGATGATTCCGGCCTGGCCGGTGGGGAGGATGAACTCGCCGGTGAAAGGGTTCTGCAGAAGGAAATTGTAGCCGGCGGTCTTGTACTTCTTGTTGAGCAGATTCTTGCCGTGAACGCCGATTGTCCAGCGGCCATCGCCGAACTCGTAGAGGGCGCTGGCATCGAGCAGGCTGAAGCCCTTCTGGTCGATCATCGGGGTGCGGATCTCGAACTGCTGGCTGCTGCTGTGGTAGCTCATTGTCGAGCTCAGATTGAGGTCGCCTGCGCCCATTCGCAGACGGTAGGCGAGGGTACCGCTCGCCGTCCACTTCGGCGTGTTCTGAATCTCGCGGAAGTCGGCGACATCGACTTCACGGCCCGGCAGAGCGATCGGCGTTCCGTCCGGTTCGAAGGCAACGATCGACACGAATTCCTTGAACTTGCCGTTGAGGTAACCGAGCGACCAGCCGAAGTTGAGCCGCTGCCCGGCCGCCGGATCATCGATGATCCGCGCATTGCCTTCCAGTTCGATGCCGCGGATGCGCGCCTTGCCGGCGTTGCTGGTGAGCCCGCAAAAGTTGGCGCGGCCGCCGATGACGCAGCCCACCGAAGCCGGGATCTGCGTGTCGCGATAGTCCGAATGGAACAGTGCGACTGCGGTCGAAACCCGCCGGTCGAGAAGCGACGCCTTCCAGCCGAGCTCGTAGCTCGTCACCTTTTCGGGCTCGAATGCCGCATAGTCGTAGATGTCGTCGGCATCGACTCCGTCGCCGTCGAGGTCGGGCGCCTGGCTGGTCTGGGTGCGCGGGTCGAAGCCGCCGCCCTTGAAGCCCTTCGCCCAGCTGGCATAGAAATGGTGGTCGGGGCTGGGCTTGAAGCTGACCGAAGCGCGCGGAGTGAACGCCTTGTCGGTCCGCGAGCCTTCGAAGTCGGAGGTCGTGGCAATGATCGTACCATTGTCGAACCCCGCGTCTCCGCCAAACTCCGATGATCCGCCGAAGATCATCGTGGTGCGCAGGATTCGCGATTTGCGCCGGTCGTGGGTGTAGCGAGCGCCTCCGGAGACGCTGAACTGCTCGCTGAAGTCGAAGGTCGCGTCGGCGAAAATCGCCCAGGTCCTGGTCTTGACCAGGCTGTCGGTCGAGGCCGTCAGTCCGGGAAGCGTCGGTGCAAGGTCGTAGAGCCTGGCGTCGAACAAGGTGTCGGCGTCGGCATCGAGATAATAGGCGCCGACGAGTCCGGACAAGGCTTGGCTTTCGTAGACCAGCTGCAGCTCCTGGCTGAGCTGCTTGTTGCGATAGATGGCCGGGATATCGAGGCTGATTGCCGGCAGCGCGTCGAAGTCGATCGGAGTGCCGCTCGAATCCTTGCGATAGGCGCTGATCGAGCGGAGCTTGGCGGCCTCCGCGAGACCGACCTCGGCGAGCAGCGTCGCGCCCCAGCTGGTGACCTCCTGCTCAGGATCGCCAAGCGCACCGCGCGTGTCGAATACGTTGTCGAGCACGGGCGCGCCGCTGATCCGTCCCGCAATCAGCCGGTGCCCGCCGCGCGGATTGCTGTCGTCCCAGGTGGAGTCGCCGGACAGCCGGAAGAAGGTGTTGCCGGCTGGCTCCGCCTCCAGCGTGCCGCGAACCGCCGTCACGTCGCGGTTGTAATTGTCCTCTCCGGTGGTGAGATTGTCGCCGAAGCCGCCGCGGCTCAGCCGGGCGATGGAGGCGCCGAACTTCAATGGCCCGTTGCCAAGCGGCGTTGAAGCCGAAGCGATCAGGTCGGCCTGCTTGTAGGTACCAAGGTTGGCGCGGATCCGCATTTCCGGTTCGTCGGGAAGGCGGCGAGTGACGTACTTGATGGCGCCGCCGATGGTGTTGCGGCCGTACAGCGTGCCCTGGGGCCCGCGAAGCACTTCGATCCGCTCGACGTCGTAAATGTCGAGTACCGCCGCCTGCGGACGGTTGAGGTAGACATCGTCGAGGTAGAGGCCGACGCCCTGCTCGAAGCCGGCGACGGGATCCTGCTGGCCGACACCACGGATGAAGGCCGTCAGCGTCGTGTTGGTGCCGCGCGAGGTTTCCAGCGTGACGTTGGGTGTGGTGTCGCCGATGTCGGTGAGGTCCAGCGCGCCCTGACGTTCGAGCTGCTCGCCGGTGTAAGCGGTGACCGAGATCGGAACATCGAGCAGCACTTCGTTGCGCCGGCGCGCCGTGACGACGATCTCCTGGTCGCTGGGCTGGACATCTTCGGCCTGTGCCTGCGCACCCGCGGGCGCCGTTGCCGGCGCGTCCTGCGCGAAAGCGGGCGATGCCAACGAGACGACGGCGGCAGCCGAGCCGAGAAGAACCGATCGGATAGACGAAACTTGCATTTATAGACCCCCTACGCAGGCGCAGCCGAACGGCATTGCGCTCCCATGCCCGACTGCTATAATGAAACATGAACCGGGTTTCAACTTCGGAATTTCCGAATCCGGTTCGGGGGGATAAAGATTGACCACCGGCACAGACGGCCAGGAGGCAAGCAGCCCGGCGAGCGAAGGCAAGGCGCCGCGGACGGCTCGCGGCGAGCGCACCCTTCGACGTATTCTCGACGCCGCGCTCGAGGAGTTCGGCGACCGCGGCTTCTCGGACGGCTCGATCGTCGGCATCACCCAGCGCGCCCGGGTCGCGCTCGGCACCTTCTACACGTACTTCGACAGCAAGGAGGCGGTGTTCAAGGCGCTGGTCAGCGACATGTCGGGCCAGGTCCGCGACCATGTCGCGCCGGTTTTCGCAACCGCGACAGACGCGCTCGATGCCGAGGAGAAGGCGCTCGCATCCTATCTGGCGTTCGCGCGCACCCACAAGCAGGTCTACCGGATCATCGACGAGGCCGAATTCGCCGACCCCGAGGGCTT
>JACCSV010000165.1 GCA_013812805.1 Sphingomonas sp.
AGGAAGTTGACGGCGAAGAACACGAGCATCGGGCCGACGTCGATCAAAATTTGCGAACTGCCTGTCGGCTCCTTGGCTTTCTGCTCGGTCATTCGGCGGGGAGTCCTGCAATTGCGCGGGCGACCGCGCGCGGGTCGAAGGGTCGAAGGTCGTCGGCGCTCTCACCGACGCCGATCGCGTGGATTGGAAGACCGAACTTCTCGGCCGCTGCAACCAGGATTCCGCCGCGGGCAGTGCCGTCCAGCTTTGTCATGATCAGCCCGGTGACATTCGCCGTCTCGCGAAACACCTCGACCTGGGTGAGGGCGTTCTGGCCGGTAGTGGCGTCGAGCACCAGCAGCACATCGTGCGGGGCTTCGGGGTTGAGGCGGCCGAGCACGCGGCGGATTTTGGACAATTCGTCCATCAGGTGGCGCTTGTTCTGCAGGCGGCCGGCGGTGTCGACGATCAGCACGTCGATACCGGTCTGCGTCGCCTGCCTGACACCGTCGAAGACGATGCCAGCGGAATCGCTGCCTTCCTTGCCGGCGATCACGGGCGCACCGATGCGGTTGCCCCAGATCTGCAGCTGCTCGATCGCCGCGGCGCGAAACGTGTCGCCGGCGGCGAGCAAAACCCCGTAATCCTGCTCCTTGAGCCAGTGGCCAAGCTTGCCAATCGTCGTCGTCTTGCCGGAGCCGTTGACGCCAATCACCAGGATCACGTGCGGCCGGGGAAAGCCCCAAACTTCCAGCGGCTTGGCGACCGGCGCCAAGATCTTTTCTATCTCTTCGGCCAGGATCGAGCGCAGCCCGCGCTCGTCGAGCTGCTCGAACTTGCGGGCGGCAATCGCCTCCCGGATCCGGCGCGAGGCTTCGGGCCCGATGTCTGAAGCGATCAGCGCTTCCTCGATGTCGTCCAGGGTCGCGGTGTCGAGCGCCGCGCGGCTGGTCAGCCCGGTGAGGTTGTCGGCGACCTTTTCCGCCGTCTTCGAAAACCCGCCGCGAAGGCGGTCGAGCCAGCTCACGCCCAGGTGCCGATCAGCTGAGCACCCTCGCGGCGAAGGATGCGGGCCGCGCCCGCTTCGCCGCGCAACGCTCCCTCGATCGCGACGGGCGCGAAGCCGTCGCTGTGGCCCTTGCCGCCATTCTCGATCAGGACCCGCTGCTTGCCACCCACGAGGCTCTCCAGCCAGGTCAGACGTCGTGCCGATGCAGCTTCGCGAAGACGGGCGGCGCGAGCCTTCACCACCTCGCCCGGCAGCTGGGGCATTCGTGCCGCGGGCGTGTCGGGGCGCGGAGAGAAAGGGAAGACGTGCGCGGCGACTACGTCGCAATCTTCAAGCAGTTTGAGGCTGTTGAGCGCCCTCTCTTCAGTTTCGGTCGGAAAGCCGGCGATCAGGTCCGCGCCGATTGTCGCATCGGCCCGTGCCGCCTTGATCCGCTCGACCGTGCGGACTGCCTGGGCGCGGCTGTGGCGGCGCTTCATCCGCTTGAGGATCAGGTCGTCGCCGGCCTGCAGCGACAGATGGAAATGCGGCATCAGCCTGGCCTCGCCGGCAATCAGCTCCATCAAGGCATCGTCGATTTCGATGCTGTCGAGCGATGAGAGGCGCAGTCGCTGCAACCGTGGCTCCGCGGCGATCAGGCGCTGGCACAGGCGGCCCAGCCCCCCAGCGTAATCGGTGATGTCGACTCCCGTCAGGACGATCTCCGCGGCACCGCGGTCGATCTCCTTGGCGACGGCATCACGGATCGCCTCGAAGGGATAGGAGCTGCTTGGCCCCCGCGCCTGCCAGATGGTGCAGAAAGTGCAGCGATGGTCACAGCCCGTCTGCACCGCGACGAAGCTTCGCACATGCCCCTGGAAGCCGGCGGGGACGGGTGACGTCATGGTACCAAGCCCTGCACCAACTTCGTCCGTTGAAATGAGCTTGTCCGCATTGCCGACGACGCGATCCACCTCCGGCATTGCTTCGAACGTTCCGCGGTCGAGTTCCGCCGCGCAGCCGGTAACGAGGATTCGCGCGTCGGGCCGCCGGCGGTGGGCTCTGCGGATCGCCTGACGGGTCTGGCGAACCGCCTCCGCCGTAACCGCGCAGCTGTTGACGATCACCCAATCCTCGGCCGGAGGCGCCAGGCGCCGCATCGTCTCGCTCTCCGCAAAGTTCAGCCGGCACCCGAGCGTGATCGTCTCCGTAGTCACGAAGCGCACTTCGCCAGATTGTCCACGTCGAGCGTCCCGGTAAAGACGTGGGTTGCGCCCCCGCGCATCCGCACCCGCTGCCCGGCTTCCCAGGTGATGGTCAAAGTCCCACCAGGCATGTGCACCATGACGGGGCTGGTTGCTCGCTTGGTGGCGATCGCCGCGACCGCGGCGGCGCAGGCGCCGGTGCCGCAGGCCAGCGTCAGGCCAGCCCCGCGCTCCCACGAGCGCATGTGTAGGCCATCCTCCCGGGCTGCGGCGACGTGGACGTTGACCCGCTCGGGGAAAGCGGGATCGTTCTCGATTTCCGGCCCGCGATGGTCGAGGTCGATCTTGTCGGGGTCGGGGACGAAGAAGATGACGTGCGGATTGCCGACGTTGACGGCAAAGCCGTTGGTGAGCTCGCCCCACTCGAGCGGCAGCGATGCCGTGTCCATCGGATAAGCGATGGGAATCTCGTCCCAGGCGAAGCGCGGCTCGATCGTCGTCACCTCGACGTCGCTGCCGGCAGACGAGCCTTCGATGATGCCGGCAGGGGTCTCGATCGTCTTTGCACCGGTCAGCGCGACGACGCAGCGCGACGCATTGCCGCACGATTCGACCTCGCCGCCGTCATGGTTCCAGATGCGCATCGCCAGGTCGGCCTTGGTCGACGGCGCGATCAGGATCAGCTGGTCGCAGCCGACGCCGCGGTGCCGGTCGGCGATGCTCCGCGCCAGGGCGCTGGTCATGCTCACCGCCTGCTCGCGCCCGTCGACGATGACGAAGTCATTGCCGAGGCCATGCATCTTGTGGAACTGCAGTTGCATTGGTCGGCGCGACTTAGGGACGAGCCGGAGCCAAGTCCACAAGCGCGAGGCGAGCTACAATGACCAAGTCAGCCACCGAAGTGATGCAGGCGATCATCTTCTCGGCGATCATCGACGCGGTGGAGGCGCTCAAGGCGACCTCGAAAGGTGTGCACAACACGATGCTGCGCGAAATCCAGACGCTTCACCCGAACACGACCTTCGGGGATTTGCCCAAGGAGCTGCAGGCGGCGATCGGCGAGAGCACGCGGGCTGCGTTCGCCCGACTCCTCAAGGAAGGTTATTCGGTTGGCCCGCGTGGCGAGCAGCAATCCTCGCGGCCGATGGACCGCGTTCCGGAGCGCGACCGTCGCCCCAGCCCGCGCCCACCCGGCCGTGGTCCGGGCGCCGGAGTTCGTCGCGGCGGCAGGCCTCCGCCCAAGAAGCCCCGCGGTTGAACTCTGGCGGCTAAGGCGCTAAGCGCGGCAGCGTCGTTTTCGACAGATAAGGATGATCGGTGCCCACGGGCGCGCGCTGGCCGGCGAGGTTTCGCCCGCCGGCGTCTTTTGCGTGGCGCTCCGCTCATCGGGAGAAATGCGTGTTCGACACTCTTAGCGACCGGCTTGCCGGCGTTTTCGACAAGCTTCGCGGTCGCGGCGCGCTGACCGATGCCGACGTGCGCTCGGCAATGCGAGAAGTGCGCGTGGCGCTGCTCGAGGCCGACGTCGCGCTGCCGGTGGCTCGGGATTTCGTCGACCAGGTCACCGAGCAAGCGGTGGGCCAGGACGTGCTTCGCTCGATTACGCCCGGGCAGATGGTGGTCAAGATCGTCCACGACGCGCTGGTCGAGATGCTTGGCTCGGAAGCCGCCGAGCTTCTAGTCGACGGAAACCCGCCAGCGGTGGTGATGATGGTCGGCTTGCAGGGCTCGGGCAAGACGACGACCACCGCCAAACTCGCCAAAAGGCTTTCTGAAAGGGACCGCAAGCGGGTGCTGATGGCCTCGCTCGACGTCGCCCGCCCGGCGGCGCAGGAGCAGCTGGCGGTGCTCGGCCGGCAGACCAATGTCGACACTCTGCCAGTCGTCGCCGGCCAGCAACCGGTCGAGATCGCGAGGCGCGCGATCCAGGCGGCGCGGCTTCAGGCCTACGACGTGGTGCTGCTCGACACCGCCGGCCGCCTCCACGTCGACGACGCGCTGATGGGCGAGATGAAGGCGGTGGCCGAGGCCTCGCGCCCGACCGAGACCCTGCTGGTGGTCGACTCGCTGACCGGACAGGACGCGATCAACGTCGCCAAGGGCTTTTCCGCCGAAGTCGATCTCACCGGCGTGATCCTGACGCGCATGGACGGCGATGCGCGCGGTGGTGCGGCGCTGTCGATGCGCGCCGTCACCGGCAAGCCGATCAAGTTCGCCGGCGTCGGCGAGGGCCTGGAGGCATTGGAAGCCTTCCACCCGTCGCGTGTCGCCGGGCGAATCCTTGGGATGGGCGACGTCGTCAGCCTGGTCGAGCGCGCCGCGGAGACCATCCAGGTCGAGGATGCCGAAAAGCTCGCGGCCAAGATGGCCAAGGGCAAGTTCGACCTCGACGACCTTCGCATGCAGATCGGGCAGATGCAGCGGATGGGCGGGCTTGGCGCGCTCGCCTCGATGATGCCCGGCCTCAAAGGCGTCAAAGGTGCGATGGAACAGGCGCAGGACGGCAAGGCGCTGGTTCACCTGGAAGCGATGATGAGCTCAATGACCGCCAAGGAGCGCAGCCGTCCCGAGCTGATCAACGCCAAGCGCAAAATCCGCATCGCCAAGGGCAGCGGGACCAGCGTCCAGGAGGTCAACAAGCTTCTCAAGATGCACCAGGAAATGGCCAATGCGATGAAGCGGCTCAAGAAAATGGGCGGGCTTGGCAAGCTGGCGGCGATGTTCGGCAAGGGCGGGCTCGAAGGCGCGCTCGGCGGTATGGCGCCCGGCGCGCTTCCGCCCGGCGGTCTTGGCGGCGGCGGAAGCGCGCTGCCTGGGCTCGGCGGGGGCAGCGCCTTCAACCTTCCACCAGGTTTTGACAAATTCTCAAAGAAATAACGGATCACACTGAAAGGACTTTGAATTATGGCACTTGCAATTCGGCTTACGCGCGGCGGCGCCAAGAAGCGGCCCTATTATCGCATCGTCGTTGCCGACAGCCGCTCCCCGCGCGACGGCCGCTTCATCGAGAAGCTGGGCACCTACAACCCGCTGCTGGCCAAGGATTCGCCCGACCGCGTCAAGCTAGACAGCGACCGCATCTCGCATTGGCTGTCGGTCGGCGCCCAGCCGTCCGACCGCGTTCTGCGCTTCCTCGACGCCGCGGGAATCCGCGAGCGCGCCGCCCGCAGCAACCCTAACAAGGGTGAGCCGGGCGAGAAGGCCAAGGAGCGCGTCGAGCAACGCGCCGCTAAGGAGACCGCGGCCGCCGAGGCCGCGGCGGAGGCCGCTGCAGCTCCGGTCGAAGAGGCTCCGGCCGAGGAAGCACCTGCCGAGGAGGCTCCGGCCGAGGAAGTGACCGCTGAAGCGGCCCCGGCTGAGGAAGCGACCGCTGAGGCTGCTTCGGCCGAGGAAGTAAACGCTGAGGCCGCTCCGGCGGAGGAGGCGACGCCGGCCGACGAAGCCACCAACCAGGGTGAATCGGCCGACCAGCCGGTAGAAGGCTCGGTCGAGGCCGCTCCCGAAGAGGGGGCGGAGACTGCTACCGACACCGCCGAGGCTCCCGCAGCCGAGCAGGGCGCTTCCGCCGACGAGCCCGCCGAAGGCGCTGTCGAGGACGCTCCGGCCGACGGTGCCGAAAAGGCCGACGAGGCCGAGAAGGCCGAGTAATGCATCCTCCCCGGCACGGGGAGGGGGACCGCCCGAAGGGTGGTGGAGGGGGCGTCGCGACCGCCTCTGCTGCCCTTTCGTCAGTCGCTGCTGCGACTGCCATCTCCCCGTCACGGGGAGGAGCAGGCCGAATCGCCCTAGCCTCCGTCGCCGGTGCGCACGGCGTCAAGGGCGAGGTGCGCCTGAAGCTGTTCACCGACGGCGCCGCCAGCTTGCGCCGTCACGAGCATGTCTTCGTCGGCGGCATCGACCGCGAGCTGGAGACGCTGCGCGACGCCAGCGGCGGGGCCATCGCCCGATTTTCAGGAGTGGGCGACCGAAGTGCCGCCGAAAGCCTGCGCGGCTCGCTGGTCGAGGTCGAGCGCTCGGCGTTGCCGCCGCTCGAGGAGGGCGAATATTACCACGCCGATCTGGTCGGCATCGCCTGCGTCGATGGCGATGGCGCAGCGGTCGGAAGCGTCGTCGGAGTCGAGAATTTCGGGGCGGGCGATCTGCTTGAGGTCGAAGGGCCGGACGGCCGTCGATCGCTAATTCCGCTCAAGCCGGGCATTGCGGACCTGGAGGACGGCCGAATCGTCCTCGACCGCGAATTCCTTGCCTAACGCAGGAAGGGCTTCTCCTTGGCCAGGTCGTTGCGGATGGTGGTCGCTGCAACGCCCCCTTCGCCCATTGCGTGGCTGATCTGGTCGAGGCCGATGACCACGTCGCCGGCCGCAAACAGGCCCTGGACGCTGGTGCGCTGGTGCGAATCGACACCGACGCAGCCTTCGCCGCTCAGCCGCGCTCCGACCATTTCCGCAAGCTGGGTGTGGGTGTCGCTGCCGAGCGCCGGATAGACGCTGTCGAACGTGTGATGACCTTCCGCGGTGTCGACGACGATAGATTCGTCGAGCGCCGCCACCGCCTCCGCCGGCCCGTCCACGCACTGAATGTTGGCAATCTTCAGCTTGGCCTGATCTTCGGCAGTGAGCTCGAGCGAGCCGTGCGGGGCGATCAGAGTAACGTCACTAGTGAAGCCGCGCAGGAAGATGGCTTCGGCGACGCCGTGGCTGTCGCTGCCGATCACGCCGACCTTCTTGTCGGTGACTTCAAAGCCGTCGCAGATCGGGCAGTAGCGGATCAGGCCGCGGGCCAGCGCTTCGTCGTGCAAATCCTCGTCCATCGGCGGGCGGCGGTTGGTGACCCCGGTAGCGATCAACACGGTCCGAGCCTGGCGGCAGCCGGATCCCCAGGTGACGGCGAACAGCCCGCTGTCTTCGTCGCGCTCCAGCTTGGTGACGACCTCGGTCTTGATCTTGGCGCCATATTTGCAAGCCTGGTCGCGCATCCGCTGCAGCAATTCCTTGCCGTTGATGCCGTCTGGAAAGCCGGCGTGGTTGTGGCTGCACGGGATCCACGCGGCGCGGCTCTTGCCGGAATCGACAACCAGAATGTCGAGGTGGAAGCGGGCGAGATAGATGGCGGCGGTGAGCCCCGCTGGGCCGCCGCCGATGATCAGGCAGTCGAGGGTTGGGTCGTCCATGGCAGGCGAAGCGCTCGCCGCTTCTGCGAGTTCCAACGGCAGTGGCCGAATGCTAGGCGGCGGCATGACTTTTGCCGCTTACGTGCTGACGCTTTACCCGGAAATGTTTCCGGGGCCGCTCGGCGTCAGCCTCGCCGGGCGGGCGCTGGGCGAGGGCGTGTGGTCGCTCGAGACCCGCAACATCCGCGACTTTGCGACCGACAAGCATCGCAGCGTCGATGACACGCCGGCCGGCGGCGGAGCGGGGATGGTGCTTCGGCCGGATGTGCTTGCGGCGGCGATCGACAGCGTGGCCGATGGGCGGCCGGTCCTGGCGATGACCCCACGCGGTCAACCTTTCACCCAGCGCCGCGTGCGCGACCTTGCTGCCGGACCCGGCGTGATCCTGCTGTGCGGGCGCTTCGAAGGTTTCGACGAGCGTATTTTCGAGGGCCGGGGGGTCGAGCCGGTGTCGATCGGCGACTATGTTCTCTCCGGCGGGGAAGTCGCGGCGATGGTGGTCCTCGATGCTTGCGTTCGGCTGTTGCCCGGGGTAATGGGCGCGGCCTCCAGCGGAGAGGAGGAGAGCTTCAACGAGGGGCTCTTGGAATATCCGCATTATACCCGACCAGTCACATGGGAAGGGCGCACGATCCCCGAAGTGCTGCGATCGGGGGATCATGCGAGGATCGCGGCGTGGCGACACGAACGCGCTTCTGA
>JACCSV010000181.1 GCA_013812805.1 Sphingomonas sp.
CGGTCGGTCACCTGCAGCAGTTCCGAGGCTCGCGACGCCGACAAGCCGGGCAGAGCCGTCGGCATGTACAGCACGTCGCCTTCGTCAAGCGGCGGCATGAACTCGCCGCCGAGCCGGGTCGCCGGGACGATGGATATGAGGAGCGCGACGGCTGCCAGCCCAAGGGTCAGCTTGGGGTTGTGCAACACCCAATTCAGGCCGGGCTTGTACGCCTTGATCAGAGCCCGATTCACCGGATTGTCGGCTTCCGCCCTGATCTTCCCCTTGATGAACAGGATCATCAGCATCGGGACAACCGTGATCGAGAGCCCGGCTGCAGCCGCCATCGCATAAGTCTTGGTCAGCGCCAGCGGCCGAAAAAGCCTGCCTTCCTGCGCTTCGAGCGTGAACACCGGCAGGAATGACAGGGTGATGATCAACAGCGAGAAGAACAGCGCCGGCCCGACTTCCACCGCCGCGTCGGTGATGACCTTGCGCCGCACCTCGTCCGGGATGTCGCCGGACGCCTCGCGGACATGCTCGAGCTTTTTATGAGCATTCTCGATCATGACGATCGCGGCATCGACCATCGCGCCAATCGCGATCGCAATCCCGCCGAGCGACATCACGTTTGCGTTCACCCCCTGCAGACGCATGACGGCGAAGGCGGCGAGAATTCCGAGCGGCAGAGTGACGATCGCCACGAGCGAAGATCGGAAGTGCAGGAGAAAGAGTCCGACGACGACGGCAACGACGATGAACTCTTCGGCGAGCTTTTCCCAAAGGTTGCGGACGGCACGTTTGATGAGCGATGAGCGATCGTAGACCGTCACTACTTCCACGCCGGGCGGCAAACCGGCTTTGAGCTCTTCAACCTTCTCCTTGACGTCTTCGATCACCGACAGGGTGTCGGCCCCCTGCCGAACGACGACCACGCCGCCGACGACCTCGCCCTCGCCGTTGAGCTCGGCAATTCCGCGCCGGAAGTCGGGCGCGAGCTGTACCCGCGCGACGTCGCCGACGGTGACAGGCGTTCCGCCGGCGCTGGTCGAAAGCGGAATGTCGCGAAAGTTCTGGAGCGTTTCGAGATATCCGCCGACCCTGACCATATACTCGGCGCCGGCCCGTTCGACCACCGAGCCGCCGGTTTCCTGGTTCGCCTCTCGCACCGCGTCCATCACATCGCCGGCGGACACCCGGTAGATCTGGAGCCGCTCGGGGTCGATCTGGACCTGATAGGACTGGACCATGCCGCCGAGGCTCGCGACCTCGGCTACGCCTTCGATTTCGCGCAACTGGAAGCTGATGAACCAGTCCTGCAAGGCGCGCAGCTGCCCAAGATCGTGGCGGCCGGTTCGGTCGATCAGCGCATATTGGTAAGCCCAGCCGACGCCGGTCGCGTCGGGCCCAAGCGTCGGGCTCACTCCGTCCGGCAGCCGATCATTTGCCTGGCTGAGATATTCGAGCGTCCGCGACCGTGCCCAGTACAGATCGGTGCCGTCCTCGTAGAGAACGGTGACGAAGCTGTCCCCGAAGAAGGAAAAGCCGCGGACGGCTTTTACCTTAGGGGCCGATAGCATCGTCGTCGCCAGTGGATAGGTGACCTGCGCTTCGACGATTTCCGGGGCCTGGCCCGGGTATGGTGTGCGGATGATCACCTGCACATCCGACAAATCGGGGATCGCATCTAGCGGCGTGCGCGACACTGCGTAGATGCCGGCGATCGCAATGAACGCCGCGCCGAGCAGCACGAACAGGCGATTGGCCGCCGACCAGCGGATGATCGCCTCGATCATTCGCTTGCAGCCATTCTGATCGAGGAGATGACGAATGCCTCGCCATCCTTGCGGAACGAGAACTCCACCCGAGAGCCCGCCTTGAACCCGCGAAGCATCGCCGGCTGCGCGACCGTGAAGGTCATCGTCATCGGCGGCCAGTTCATCATCGGCACTGGCCCGTGAGCGATCGTCACCTTGCCTGCGTCGGTATCCATCGAGCGGATCACGCCGGTGGCAACCGCAAGGCCGTCCGACTGGCGCTGTTGCGGAGCATTGGCGTTGAGGCGCTGCATCATGCCCGTGAGCGAAGCTTCGGAATCGATCAGAAACTGACCGGAAACCACGACCTCTGCGCCGGGCTCGAGACCCCGCACGATCTCGGTCATCTCGCCGGCTTCGCGTCCGGTAACCACTTCGACCGGCAGGAAGGCGTCGTCCCTGCGGACCAGCACGACCTTGCGCCGCCCGGTCTCGATCACCGCTTCGCTGGGCACCACCAGCGCCATGCCGCCGGTGCCGAGGATGCGCACGTTGGCAAACATCCCCTCCTTGAGCCTCAGCCCAGGGTTGCTGAGCGTAATGCGTGCTCGGGCGGTTCGCGATTCCGGATCGAGGCTCGGGAAAATGTAATCCACGCGCCCCTTGAAGGTCTCGCCGGCGTAGGCCGGGAACGTCACCTCGGCCAGCCGCCCAACCCCGACGTTGCCAAGCGAAGCTTCGGGAATTTGTGCGACCACCAACACGCGAGACAGATCAGCGAGCGTGACGATCGACTGCCCAGGCGTCACCTGCGCTCCGGGGCGCGCACCGATGTTTCTGACAATCCCGGATACAGGCGCGGTCACAGCATAGGCTCGCTGCGGAGAGCCGCCGCTGGACAGCCGCTGGATGGCCCCTGCTGGAAGCCCGAGCAGCCGAAGGCGGCTGCGGGCCGCGTCGCGAAGACCCGGCGTGACCGCCGAACCGCGAATTCTCAGCAACGCAGCATATTCCTGCTGCGCTCCAAGCAGTTCGGGCGAATAGACGGTGGCGATGCGGCTGCCGCGCGATACCGGCTCACCTTCGGCGCGAACGGCGAGGGTTTCCACAAACCCCGGAGTCAGCGTCTGCACCTCGGCGATCAGCCGCTCGTCGACCTCGACTCGGCCAACCGCTGCGACGATCGGAGCGATATCCATCATCCGTGCGGGCGTCGTGCGGATGCCCAGGTTCTGGACCATCGTCGGAGACACGCGGACGCCCGCGGCACTCTCGTCTGCGCACTTGGGGATCAGGTCCATGTTCATCGACGACTTGCCGGGCCCCGGGTATCGTTCCATCGGCACCATCGGATCGTGCCAGTAGAGCAGCTCGCTGGTGGGGCACGGACCATCCACCGCCGGCGCATCGTCGCCCAGCAGGAAATACGCTCCGGCAGCAACGGCGAACAGCAATGCCAAAACGGCGGCGAACAAACCCTTCTGGCGTGGCGTGCGGTCGCCCAACCAGACATGAAGGCGCCGGATACCCGGCGCTCGCTGAAGTTCGATACGGTCGATCATCGCGGCGTGCCTCCAACCAGGTAGATCAACTCCGCGGCGGCTTGAGCGCGTGCGCTTTGCTGCTCGACGAGCTCGATGTTCGCTTCGACGTAGCGGCGCACGATATCGAGCGGCAGCTCGAGCGTGCCCTGGCCACCGGCGTAGCGCGCCTCGGCAGCCTCGAACGATGCTTCAAGCGCCGGGATTGCGTTGTTCTGCAGCTCGGCGACTGCCGCCGCCGCGCTTTGATATTCCGCTAGCGCTGTCACGTAGGACGCTCCGAGCTCCCGCCCAACGTCCAGGGTTCGCAGCCGCGCTGCTTCCGATCGCGACTGTGCCGCCGCAATCCGGCGGTTCTGAAGCCCGCGTCGATTGGTCTGGAGCGGAACGCTGACTTGCGCACTCAGCATGTGCCCGAACTCGGGCCTCAGACCGAGCATTACCGACCAGCTGAGGTTTGAGCGCCGCTCGCTTCGGGAGACGTCAATTTGTCGCTGCGCCGCCAGCTCTTGCGCCTGCGAAGCCAGGACATGTGGGTGTAGCGTGGGGGTGTGTGGTCCGTGCATTTCCGCGGGAGGCGTGAGGACGGGAACAGCGCTGGGAAGCGGCCGTTGCGCCGCAGCGCCAATCCAGCGGGCGAGCTCCCCGCGGGATCGCCCTTCGGCGCCGCGCGCAACGGCGAGCTGCGCTTGCGAAAGCGCGATTTCCGCCTGTGCCGCCAGCGCCAGTGCAGCATTGGATCCGCCAGTCGCGATTGCCGCTTCCATGACGCTTCGGCCGACACGCAGATCGCTGACGATCTGCGTGAGAAGCCGTTGCTTCGCCGCAGCCTCGACGGCTCTGATCCATGCGATCATCACCTCGCGTTCGATTTCGAGGACCTCAGCCGCCCCTTGCGCCCGGCTGGCGGCCGCCTCGGCCCGCAACTGCGCTGCCTCGGCCTCGCGGCGTGACCGCCGGACCTGTTCGCGCATCACGCCGATGTTGTACATTGTCATGAAGTCGTCGGTCGGGCTGAAGGCAGTATCGCCGGTGATCGGGAAGTTCTGAATCCCGACGCTGACTTGCAGATCGGGCAAGCTGCGGGCGGCGACTGCCTCCTCTTCCGATGCGATGGCCT
>JACCSV010000182.1 GCA_013812805.1 Sphingomonas sp.
TGTTCCTGATGAAGCCGGGCGCGACGCAGGCGCAGCGGCTGTGCGTCGGGCGGTGGGCGCGCAGGAACCACATGAAGTTCGTGTTCGTCGAAGCCATCAATTTCCCGGAGAGCTGATGCGAGTCCTCAATGCCTAGGCGAACCGACATCTCCTCGATCCTGATCATCGGCGCCGGGCCGATCGTCATCGGCCAGGCGGCGGAGTTCGATTATTCGGGCAGCCAAGCGGTCAAGGCGTTGAAGGCCGAGGGTTATCGCGTCATCGTCGTCAATTCCAACCCGGCGACGATCATGACCGACCCGGAACTTGCGGACGCGACTTACATCGAGCCGATCACGCCGGGGTTCGTCGCCAGCATCATCGAGAAGGAACGGCCCGATGCGGTGCTGCCGACGATGGGCGGGCAGACGGCGCTCAATACGGCGCTGGCGCTGGCCAAGAATGGGACGCTGGAGCGGTTCGGGGTCGAGCTGATCGGCGCCAACGCCGAGGCGATCGAGAAGGCGGAGGATCGGCTCAAGTTCCGCGAGGCGATGGACCGGATCGGGCTGGAGAGTCCGCGCTCGGCAATCGCGCATTCCATGGACGAGGCGGTGGCGGCGCTGGGCGAAATCGGGCTGCCGGCGATCATCCGGCCGAGCTTCACGCTTGGCGGCACCGGAGGCGGCATCGCCTACAATCGCGAGGAGTTCGAGGGAATCGTCCGCGGCGGGCTGGAGGCGTCTCCGACCACCGAAGTGCTGATCGAGGAATCGGTGCTCGGCTGGAAGGAATATGAGATGGAGGTGGTGCGCGACCGCGCCGACAACGCCATCATCATCTGCTCGATCGAGAATATCGACCCGATGGGGGTGCACACGGGGGATTCGATCACCGTCGCGCCGGCGCTGACGCTGACCGACAAGGAATATCAGCGGATGCGCTCCGCCAGCATTGCCGTGCTTCGAGAAATCGGCGTTGAAACAGGCGGTTCCAACGTCCAGTTCGCAATCGATCCGAAAACCGGGCGGATGGTGGTTATCGAGATGAACCCGCGGGTCTCGCGGTCCTCGGCGCTGGCCTCGAAGGCGACCGGCTTCCCGATCGCCAAGGTCGCGGCCAAGCTCGCGGTCGGATACACGCTCGACGAGATTGCCAACGACATCACCGGTGGCGCGACGCCAGCGAGCTTCGAGCCGACGATCGATTATGTCGTCACCAAGATTCCGCGCTTCGCGTTCGAGAAGTTCAAGGGGGCGCCGGGGCTGCTGTCGACGTCGATGAAGTCGGTCGGCGAAGTGATGGCGATCGGCCGCTCGTTCGCCGAGAGCCTGCAAAAGGCGCTGCGGGGGCTGGAGATCGGGTTGACCGGGCTCGACCGGGTGCGTGAGCTTGAAAACGCGGACGACGCGCGGATCCAAAGCGGTCTGGCGCGGCCGACGCCCGACCGGCTGCTGGTTGCGGCAGAAGCGCTTCGGCACGGTTTATCGGTCGAGCGGATCAACGCGATCTCCGGCTTCGACCCCTGGTTTCTCAACCAGTTGGCGATGATCGTTGAGGCTGAAGAGCAGGTACGTGCTTGCGGGTTGCCGAGCGATGCCGCGGAGATGCGGCGGCTGAAAGCGATGGGTTTTTCCGACGCTCGGCTGGCGCAATTGTCGTTTCGCTCGGCGCATTCGGCGCGCGATTTTCCCGCGTCCGGGGTGGTTCACGATGCGGTCAAGGGGATGACCGGCGGAGTGACCGAAGCGGAGGTGCGGAAGCACCGGCTGAAGCTCGGGGTGCGGCCGGTGTTCAAGCGCATCGACAGCTGCGCCGCCGAGTTCGATGCGGCGACGCCTTACCTTTACTCGACCTATGAAGCGCCGTTGTTCGGCGAGCCGGAAGACGAGGCGCAGGTTTCGGACCGCAAGAAGGTTGTGATTCTGGGCGGCGGGCCCAACCGCATCGGGCAGGGGATCGAGTTCGATTATTGCTGCTGCCATGCGGCCTTCGCGCTGGGCCGCGACGGGGCGGGGCTCGAGACGATCATGGTCAATTGCAACCCGGAGACGGTCAGCACCGATCCGGAGACCTCCGACCGATTGTATTTCGAGCCGCTGACAGTCGAGGACGTGTTCGAGATCGTGGTGCGGGAGGGCGAACGCGGCGAATTGCTGGGCGTGATCGTCCAGCTGGGCGGGCAGACGCCGCTCAAGCTGGCCGCCGAGCTGCAGGCGGAAGGGGTGACGATCCTCGGCACTTCGCCCGACAGCATCGACCTCGCCGAGGACCGCGAGCGGTTCGCCAAGCTGGTCGTGCAGCTGGGCTTGAAGCAGCCGGCCAACGGCATTGCGCGAAGCCGCGACGAGGCGCTGCAAGTGGCGGAGCGGATCGGCTATCCGGTGCTGCTGCGGCCATCCTACGTGCTTGGCGGGCGGGGGATGGAAGTGGTCGACGGGCCCGAGCAGCTCGACCATTATATCGCCACCGCGGTGGCGGTCTCGGGCTCGTCGCCGGTGCTGATCGACCGCTATCTGCGCGACGCGGTCGAGGTCGATGTCGATGCGATTTCCGACGGCAGCAAAGTGGTCGTCACCGGTGTGCTGCAGCACATCGAGGAGGCGGGCGTGCATTCGGGCGACAGCGCCTGCGCGATCCCGCCGCATAGCCTGCCGGCTGCGGTGGTCGACGAGATCGAGCGGCAGACGGCGGCTCTTGCCAAGGCGCTGAAGGTCATCGGGCTGATGAACGTGCAGTTCGCAGTCAAGGGTGAGGAGGTTTATCTGATCGAGGTCAACCCGCGCGCCAGCCGGACCGTGCCGTTCGTCGCCAAGGCGATCGGGCGGCCGATCGCCAAGATCGCGGCGCGGGTGATGGTTGGCGAGAAATTGAGCGCCTTCGAGCCGATCGGGCGCGAACTCGGGCATATCGCGGTTAAGCAGCCGGTGTTCCCGTTCGCGCGCTTCCCGGGGTGCGATCCGGTGCTTGGACCGGAAATGCGAAGCACCGGCGAAGTGATGGGCATCGATACGGATTTCGACGCGGCGTTCAGCAAGGCGCTGCTCGGCGCCGGAATCAATCTGCCGCAGTCGGGGACCGTGTTCGTTTCGGTCAAGGATGCCGACAAGCAGCATATCGTGCCGGCGGTGGAAGCGATGGTCGAGCAAGGCTTCAAGGTGATCGCGACCGGCCGCACTGCCGAGTTTCTCGCCGCCGCGGGGCTGCCCGTCGAGCGCGTCAACAAGGTCGCCCAGGGGCGGCCGCACATCGTCGACCGGATCACCGACGGCGAGGTGCAACTGGTGTTCAACACCACCGAGGGCTGGCAGTCGTTGAAGGACAGCCATTCGATCCGGGCGACGGCGCTGCACCGCAAGGTTCCCTACTTCACCACCGCCGCGGCAAGCCTGGCGGTGGCGCGCTCGTTGGGGACCCTCAGGGGGCGGGCGCTTGAAGTACGGTCGTTGCAGGCCTATTATTCCGCCTCCGTGAACTGACATTCCGCCAAAAATTAATCTGTATCGAGCGGCGCTCTTGAAGCGGCGCCGGGCAGGGTTT
>JACCSV010000191.1 GCA_013812805.1 Sphingomonas sp.
GACGCCCGCTTCAGCGGCAATTGCCCGCCGCCTCTCCCGAAGCGCTTCGAACAAAGGATCGGACGGGCCTTCGGCGAGTCGCCGGCGCGAGGCGCGCTTGCGCGGCGGGGGCACTGCGATCACGAGCGGCTCCTCCCCCTTGAGGATCGGCCGCGCCCCCGGCCCGAACGACAGCCCGCCATAGGCATCGGCGCGAAGGGCATCGCGGGCAATCAGAGCGCGCGCGACGGGGCGTACCAACGCTAGCTCGTCGGCCGACGCGATTCCGAACACCGACAATTTGTGATGGCCAAATCCGCGCACCTTTTCGCTGTCGTTGCCGGCGAGCACCTCGGCGAGATGGGCGATCCCGAAGCGCATCTCGGTGCGAAAGGCGGCGGATAGCAACTTGCGGGCAACCTCGCTGGCGTCGAGCGTCGAGGGCGGGCTCAGGCAATTGTCGCAATTGCCGCACGAGGCTGGCGGATCGTCGCCGAAATGACGCAGCAGGATCGCTCGGCGGCATCCCGGCGCCTCGACGAAAGCCGCAAGCGCGTTCAAGCGCTCACGCTCGCCCTGCCGGCGCTCCGGCTCGACCTCGGTCTCGATGCGGCGGCGGGCGCGGGCGAAATCCTCGGCCGCCCAGAACAGCCATGCCTCGGCCGGCTCGCCATCGCGGCCAGCGCGGCCGGTCTCCTGGTAATAGGCCTCGATCGACTTGGGGATCGCGGAATGGGCGACGAAGCGCACGTCGGGCTTGTCGATGCCCATGCCGAAGGCGACGGTGGCGGCGATCACCATCTCCTCGGACGCGACGAACGCGGACTGGTTGCGAGCGCGCACCTGCGGCTCGAGCCCGGCGTGGTAGGGCACCGCCTTGCGGCCTCCGGCGGCGACCTGCTCGGCAATCTTCTCCGCCTTGTCGCGGCTGGGCGCGTAAATGATGCCGGGCCCCGGCTGCCGATCAAGCAGCGCTTTCAGCTGACCGCCGATGCCGTCGCGCGGCTGCACGTGATAGCGGATGTTGGGCCGGTCGAATCCTGCGATCACCAGCCCGTCGCTCGGGATCCCAAGCTGGGTGAGGATATCGGCGCGGGTGCGCTCGTCGGCGGTCGCGGTCAGCGCCAGCCGCGGGACTTCGGAATGGTCGTCCAGCAGCGCCCTCAGCTGGCGGTAGTCGGGCCGGAAGTCGTGGCCCCATTCGCTAACGCAATGGGCCTCGTCGATCGCGATCAGCGACAGATGAACGCGGTCGATCAGCCGGCGGAACCCCTCGGTCGTCGCCCGCTCGGGAGCGACGTAGAGCAGGTCGAGCTCGCCCGCGCGGAAGCGCTGCACCGTCCGCTCGCGGTCTGAGTCCGCCGAGGTCAGCGACGCGGCGCGAATGCCGGCCGCGTCGGCCGAGCGGATCTGGTCGTGCATCAGCGCGATCAGCGGCGAGATCACCAACGCGGTGCCGTCGCGAGCGAGCGCCGGCAGCTGGTAGCACAGCGACTTGCCCGCCCCGGTCGGCATCACCGCCAGCGTGTGTCGCCCGGCCATCACCCGATCGACGACCTGCTCCTGCACCCCGCGAAAGCCGTGGAAGCCGAACACCGTCTTGAGGATAGATATGAGGTCGCCCGTCATTCAGCCGCCTCAGCCGCTTGTTCTTCCGAGCGCTCGGCAGCCTGCCGCGCCCACAGCCCGGCGTAAAGCCCGCCGCGGGAGAGCAATTGCTCGTGGCTCCCGCGCTCGACCACCTGGCCCTGGTCGAGAACGATGATCTGGTCCGCCTCGACGATGGTCGACAGCCGGTGCGCGATCATGATCGTCGTCCGGCTTTCGGCGATTCGGTCGAGCGTCTCCTGGATCGCCTGCTCGGTTCGGCTGTCGAGCGCGCTGGTGGCCTCGTCGAGCACCAGGATCGGCGGGTTCTTGAGCAGGGTCCGGGCGATGGCGACGCGCTGTTTCTCGCCGCCCGACAGCTTGAGGCCGCGCTCGCCGACCATCGAATCATAGCCGTCGGGAAGCATGGCGATGAAGCTGTCGACGGCGGCGCCGCGGGCCGCGGCTTCGACGTCGCCGTGGCTAGCACCGTCGCGGCCATAGGCGATGTTGTAGCGAATCGTGTCGTTGAACAGCACCGTGTCCTGTGGGACAATTCCGATCGCCGCGCGCAGGCTGTCCTGGGTGACGGTTGTGATGTCCTGCCCGTCGATCGTGATCCGCCCGGCGCTTGGATCGTAGAAGCGGTAGAGCAGCCGGGCGATGGTCGACTTGCCGGCGCCCGATGGCCCGACGATCGCGCAGCTGGTGCCGGCGGGGATGTCGACGTCCAGACCGTTCAATATCTCGCGGCGAGGCTCGTATCCGAAACTGACGTTTTCGAAGCGGACGCGCCCCTCGGCCACTCGAAGCGCCCCCGCTCCCGGCGGGTCGATGACCTCGGCCGGCGTGTCGAGCAACCCGAACATCGCTTCCATGTCGATCAGGCCCTGGCGGATGCTGCGATACACCCAGCCGAGCATGTCCAGCGGCCGGAACAGCTGCATCAGCAGGCTGTTGACCAGCACCACGTCGCCCGGCGTGAAGCGCCCGCGGCTCCAGCCCCAGACGGTGAACACCATCGCCCCCGCCATCATCAGATTGGTGATCAGCGACTGGCCGATGTTGAGCCAGGCGAGCGACACCTCGTTGCGCTCGGTGGCCCGCGCGAACTGTCCGATCGCTTCGTCGTAGCGCTTCGCCTCACGCTCCTCGGCGCCGAAATATTTGACGGTCTCATAGTTGAGCAGCGAGTCGACCGCCCGGCCGATGGCGCGGTTGTCGACGTCGTTCATCTCGCGCTGCAGCCGCGCCCGCCAATCGGTGACGATGCGAGTGAAGGTGATGTAGATCGCGACCATCGCCAGCGTCGCGACGACCAGTCCGGGGCCGAACTTGATCCAGAAGATGATGCAAATGGCGGCCAGCTCGATCACTGTCGGGCCGATGTTGAACAGCAGGAAATAGAGCATCATGTCGATGCTCTTGGTGCCGCGCTCGACGATCTTGGTCAGCGACCCGGTGCGGCGCTCGAGGTGGAAGCGCAGCGACAACTGGTGGATGTGGCGGAAAACGAGGCCAGCGAGCCGCCGCGCGGCGTTCTGCCCGACCCGCTCAAACAACGCGTTTCTGAGATTGTCGGAAAGAACCCCCGCGAAGCGCGCTCCCGCATAGGCGAGCACCAGCGCGGCGATGATCTCGAAGGCCGCCGTGCCGGCGCTCATCCGGTCGATCACCGCTTTGTAGGCGAACGGCATCATCAGCACCGCCGCCTTGCCGGCAAGGACCAGCAGTACCGCTC
>JACCSV010000199.1 GCA_013812805.1 Sphingomonas sp.
CGATGGCGATGCCGCTGGTCGACGTGCACGGCATCCGCCAGCAGCTGCTGCGCTACGGCTGGGTCAAGGACGCGCGCGTCTCGCGCCGCCTTCCCGACACGTTGGTGGTCGATATCGTCGAGCGCCAACCGACGGCGCTGTGGCAGGACCGCAGCCGGCTGGCGCTGATCGATTCCGAGGGAGTCGTGCTCGACCGCGTGCAGGTTGGCCAGATGCCGGATCTGCCGCTTCTGATCGGTGCCGGGGCCAATCATCGCGAGCAGGAATTGAACCGGCTGCTGGGCGCGGTGCCGACGCTCAAGCCGCAGCTGGTCTCGGCGACCTGGGTCGGCAATCGCCGCTGGGACCTCAAGTTCCAGTCGGGCGAGACGGTCGCCTTGCCCGAGGGCGAGCAGCCGGCGCGGGCGGCGCTCGCCAAGTTCGCCGAGCTCGACAAGACCACCGGGCTGCTCGGCCGCGGCCTGGTCCGCTTCGACCTCCGTTTCCCCGACAAGATGATCGTCCGGCTGCCGCGTGGAGTCCAGGCGTCCGGCGCTCCCGCGCCGAGCGCAGGCTGAGCCGCCTTGGCCGAGAATAGCGGGCAGCCGCTGATCGCTGCGCTCGACATCGGCAGCTCCAAGGTGAGTGCGCTGATCGCTACTCAGGATTCGGAACGGCGGTTGCGCGTGCTCGGTACCGGCCAGCGCGAGAGCCGCGGCGTCAAGCGCGGCTTCATCACCGATGTCGAGGCCAGCGAATTCGCGGTCCGCGAGGCGGTCGAGCTTGCCGAGCGGATGTCGGGGGTGACCATCGACGACGTCTGGGCGAGCTACGGCGCCGGCGGCGTCACCAGTACCGTCGCCAACGTCGAAGTCGTGCTCGGCGGGCACCAGATCGAGCAGGCGGACATCGACCAGCTGCTCAGCGCCGGCCGCAAGGAAATCGACGCCACGGGCAAGGTCATCCTTCATGCCCATCCGGCGCTCTACACCATCGACGGCGCCGAGGGCGTGCAACAGCCGATCGGGCTTCACGCCGACCGCCTCGGCGTCGACATCCACGTTATCGCGGCCGACCCCGCGCCGTTGCGCAACATCGATTATGTAATCCGCACCGCCCACCTCGGCGTAAAGGCGATCGTCGCCTCGCCCGTCGCCGCGGCGCTGGCCTGCCTGACGGACGAGGAGCGCGAGCTCGGGGTTGCCCTGGTCGAGCTTGGCGCCGGAGTCACCAACGTCTCGCTGCACCTTGGCGGAATGCTGGTCGGGGTCCGCTCGATCCCGCTTGGCGCCAAGGACATCACCGACGACATCGCCGCTGCTTTCGGGGTCAACCGGCGCGATGCCGAGCGGCTCAAATGCTTCTACGGTTCGGCGATGACGAGCCCGCGCGACAATCACGAGATGATCGAGGCCAATCATATCGGCGCGGAAGAGGGCGGCGACCCGATCCGCATCACCCGCGCGCAGCTGATGATGGTGATCCGCCACCGCATCGAGGAAGTCACCGGCGAAATCGACGCAGGCCTTCGGGCGCTTGGCTTCGGCGGTCCGGTCGGCCGCCCGGTGGTCCTCACCGGCGGCGGGTCGGAGCTCAAGAATATCGCCGATTACATGCAGGGCGTGCTCGGCCGCACCGTCCGCGTCGGCCGGCCGAAAACGCTCGCCGGCCTTCCCGATGCGCACAGCGGCGCGGCCTTCTCGACGCTGGTCGGCCTCGCCTGTCTGGCCGCCTCCGGAACCGGCGATCTGCGCGACATCGCGCTTGGCAACATCACCCAGCGCAAGCCGGCGCGCGGCTTCGTCGGCAGGATGATCAGCGCGCTGAAACAGGGATATTGAGTCATGGCGGCGACTTTCCCCAGTTTTTTCGCATGGAATTGACTTTTTCGCTTGGCTTGCGACTCGGGATGATTCAAAGATTCCAGGTGACGCGTCAAAGCGTTGCGACGATTGGGGGGTCTGGCAAATGAGCATCGATTTCATCCGGCCGGAAGTGGACGAACTTCGCCCGCGGATCAGCGTCATCGGCGTCGGTGGCGCCGGCGGCAACGCAGTCGCGAACATGATTCAGGCCGACGTTCAGGGGGTCGACTTCATCGTCGCCAACACCGACGCGCAGTCGCTCAACACGTCGTCGGCGGATCGCCGGATCCAGCTTGGGCTGAAGATCACGCAAGGCCTCGGCGCCGGATCGCGGCCCGAAATCGGGCGCGCCGCTGCCGAAGAGACGCTCGAGGAGATCGAGCGTGCGCTCGACGGCGCCCACATGTGCTTCATCGCCGCCGGCATGGGCGGAGGCACCGGCACCGGCGCCGCGCCGGTCATCGCCAAGGCCGCGCGCGACCGCGGCATCCTCACCGTCGGCGTCGTCACCAAGCCGTTCGCCTTCGAAGGCGCGCGCCGCTCGCGCTCGGCGGATTCCGGCATCGAGGAGCTGCAACAGCACGTCGACACTTTGATCGTCATCCCCAACCAGAACCTGTTCCGCCTCGCCAATTCCGACACGACCTTCAAGGAAGCGTTCGAAATGGCCGACGAGGTGCTTCAGCAGGGTGTGCGCGGGATCACCGATCTGATGGTGATGCCGGGCTTGATCAACCTCGACTTCGCCGACGTCCGCTCGGTAATGGGCGAGATGGGCAAGGCGATGATGGGCACCGGCGAAGCGGCCGGCGAGAACCGCGCCATCGAAGCGGCCGAGAAAGCGATTTCCAACCCGCTGCTGGACGGGGTGAGCATGAAGGGCGCCAAGGGCGTCATCATCTCGATCACTGGCGGCGAGGACATGCGGCTGATGGAGGTCGACGAGGCCGCCAGCCATATCAAGGAATTGGTCGACCCCGACGCCAACATCATCTGGGGTTCGGCGTTCAACAATAATATGGAAGGCAAGATTCGCGTGTCGGTGGTCGCTACCGGCATCGAGGCGGAAACTGGCACCCAGGCGCAGCCGGCGAAGGTCTTCACTTTCCCGTCGCGATCGGCCCCGGCGCCGGTCAGTACGGCGGCCACCGCGCAGCCCGAATCCGCTGACGACGGCAAGCCGCTGGACCTCACCGATGCGGTCGGTGGCGGGGAGGGCGACGAGCTGCTGCTCGACAGCGACGATATTCTGACCCCGCCGGTCGGTTCGGCGCCGATCGCTCCGCCGGCGGACGATGCCGAGGCTTCGCCAAGCGACGAGGATCCGCAGGCATCTGCCGAGCCGAAGCGCGAAAGCGGCACCTTGTTCGAGCGCATGTCGAACATCGCTCGCGGCGCCCCCAAGGCGCAGATCGAGGACAGTGAACCGCTCC
>JACCSV010000277.1 GCA_013812805.1 Sphingomonas sp.
AAAGGCGTCGATCCGCGCCGCGCCGGCTGCTCGATCCAGCGATAGGTTGCGGCCGACAACACCCCTGACGTCGCAATTCCGGCCAGCGCCAGCGCCGGAGAAAGTTCGGGATCGGCGTTCAGATGACGGAGGAAAACGAACACCGGCCAATGCCACAGGTACAGCGAATAGCTGATCCGGCCGACATAAACGAGCGGCGCAACGGACAGCGCGCGGCTCGCAACCGTCCTCTGGCTGCTGGCGATGATCAGCGCCGCGCCGAGCGTCGGCAGCAGCGCGCGCCACCCGGGGAACGGGTCGCTTTCGCTGAGCAGCACCACCGCCGCGATCGATAGCGCGAGGCCGGCGGCCCCCGCGGCCTGGTCCAGGCGCTTGCGCACGGAGACCATACCCAGCGCAAGCGCCGCGCCGATCATCAGCTCCCAGCCGCGCGTCGGGAGAAGATAGAATGATGCCGACTGGAACCGGGGCGTCGCGATCACGCACAGCAGGAACGAGCCGATCGCCAACGCCGCAATCGCCAGGCGCGCCTTGCCGATGCGCTGGGCGAACACGAGCGTCGCCGGAAACAGCAGGTAGAATTGCTCTTCCACGCCAAGCGACCAGCTGTGCAGCAGCGGTACGCTGTGGCTTGCAAGCGCGAAGTAATCGCCGGTGCGCCAGAAATAGATGTTGGAGACCATCGCGACGGCCGCGGCGGCCGATCGGGCGAACTGGTCGAGCTCGTAGGGAAGCAGCAGGACAAAAGCGACGAGGGTCGTTGCGGCGACGACGGTGACCAGCGCCGGCGCAATTCGCCGGAAGCGCCGCTCGTAGAAATAGCCGTAGCTGAAGCGCCCGCTCGACGTGCCGTCATGGATGATCGACGTGATCAGATAGCCGGAGATGACGAAGAAGATATCGACGCCCGAGAACCCGCCGCTGAGGCCGGGCAGGCCGGAATGGAACCAGACAACTGCGAGGACAGCCAGTCCACGGAGGCCGTCAATCTCCGGACGGTATTTCAACCTCGCGCGGAGCCCAAAGGGCAACGCTTGCAGTGAGCGTTAGAGCCGGCCCGGACCAGCAGCGGGAAAACGGCGAAAAGCATCTCTTCTTCAAACAGGTTGAAGCGAGCGCGTCTACAAGTGCGCCGCCGTCAGGCGGCCGCAGGTGCAAGTGGGATCTAGAAGACCGCCTTGAAGCAGCCGGCAATGACCAGAAAGCCGATCAGCGCGAGGAAACCCAGAATGTAGAGAATGATTTTCATGTGGTGCGTAACTCCCGGTTATTAATCAAACCGGCGCAACAGCCGTAGGTTCCGGTCGCCGCCCGGAAGCGCTATTTCAGCGGGACGATGACTTCGTCGGGACGGACCAGCCCAAGGTCGCGGCGGACCAGCTCGTCGGCGATGTCGGGATCGGCCTTGCGCGGGTCGAGCAAAGCCGAGCGATGGCGAAGCTGCTCGCGCTCCGCCTCGAGCTTAGCGAGTTCGGCCTTCCGCTCGTTGAAGTCGCGATGGTAGCCACCCCAGGCGAGCAGGCCGTTCGGGCCCGCAACCGCATAGCCGGCGAAATTGCCGACGACGAGAAGCGCCAGCGCGGGCCAGAAAGCCCGCCGTATCAATCCGATGTTCCGCTTTTCCCCCATCACTCTTCAGAAGAATCACGAACCCGCCGCCAACGCAAGCGAAAATGTCCCGATTCGCGACAAAGCTGTGCAGAAGATCAGGCGGGGCGATACGCCTTGACCGCCGCCCGTCCCGGGTAACTCGCGCGCTCGCCGAGCTCCTCCTCGATCCGGAGCAGCTGGTTATACTTCGCGGTGCGGTCGGAGCGGGCCAGGCTGCCGGTCTTGATTTGCCCGGTGCCGAGCGCCACCGCGAGGTCGGCGATGGTCGAATCCTCGGTCTCTCCCGAGCGATGCGACATTACCGACGTGAAGCCCGCCCCATGGGCCATCCGAACCGCGGAAATCGTTTCCGTCAGCGTCCCGATCTGGTTGACCTTGATCAGGATCGAGTTGGCGAGCCCGCGTTCGATCCCCATCGACAGCCGCCGAACGTTGGTGACGAACAGATCGTCGCCGACCAGCTGCACCCGGTTCCCGAGCCGCTCGGTGGCAAGCTTCCATCCGGTCATGTCGTCTTCGGCCAATCCATCCTCGATGGACGCGATCGGATAGTCGGCAAGCAGGGCTTCGAAATAGTCCACCATTTCATCAGGCGTCAGCCGTTTGTCCTCGCCTGCAAGCACATAGGCGCCGTCCTTGAAGAACTCGCTGGCCGCCGGGTCGAGAGCGATCAGGACGTCGTCGCCCGCCGAATAGCCGGCTGCCGCGACCGCCTGCAGAATGAAGTCGAGGGCCTCGCGCGTCGACGCGATGT
>JACCSV010000280.1 GCA_013812805.1 Sphingomonas sp.
AATTTCATCACGATACGGGGCAAACGAGCTCCTTGGGTCAAGCGGCGCGCCCTGTTAGGAGGCGGCCATGGCCGAAACAAGCACGGGCAGGGGCTTGCCCCGAGCGGCAACAAGCATCGTACCGAACGAGGTCGAGCGGTTCGCCGCGCTGGCGGGCGACTGGTGGGACCCGGACGGCGCTTCGGCAATGCTGCACAAGCTCAACCCGGTGCGGCTCGCCTACATCCGCGATCAGGTCGACCGGCACTGGTCGCTCGACGAGCACGGCTTCAAGCCGCTTGAGGGCAGGACCGCGCTCGATGTCGGCTGCGGCGCCGGGCTTCTAGCGGAGCCGCTGGCGAGGCTCGGCGCCGTGGTTACCGCCGTCGATGCCGCTCCCGAACTAATCGAGGCCGCGCGCTCGCACGCGGCGGGGCAGGGGCTCGACGTCGACTATCGAGCAACCACGCTGGAGGCAGTGGAGGGACACTTCGACCTGATCACCGCCATGGAAGTGATCGAGCATGTCGCCGAGCCAGCCGAGTTCGTGCACTCTATCGCCAGGCGCCTGGCTCCCGGCGGCCTCGCGATCCTTTCAACGCCGAACGCGACGGGCTGGTCGCGGCTGATGATGATCACGCTCGGCGAAGGCCTAGGCCAGATCCCGCGCGGCACGCACGATTTCGACAAGTTCATCGCCCCCGAGACGATGAAGCAGCTGCTAGCCCATGCCGGGCTCAGCTGCATCGACGTAGAAGGCATCGCCTGGTCGCCCACGCGCGGGCTTCACCTGAGCGACGACATGCGCCTCAATTATCTGGTCACCGCGACCCGCGCCGATTAGGCTTTCGCCGCTAATCCAGGGGAGGGACTTTTCATGCGTAAATTGCCGCTCGTGCTGATCGGCGTGGCCTCCATTGCAGTCGCTGCTCCGGCGGTCGCGGGGCCGGTCGAGGACTTCCATCAGCTGCAGACCGATTATTGGAAGGCACGGCTCAAGGATTCGCCGCGGCTGGCGACCGTGGCCGGCGTGACCACCTACGATGCGCAGCTAGACGAACTCAGCCTTGCGGCGATGGACCGGGAGGCAGCCCAAGCCGCGGCTTTTCTTTCCCGGCTCAATGCAATCCCGCAGGGCGCGCTAGGGATTGGAGAACGGACCAGTTACGCGATCCTCGAGCGGTCGCTGCAGAATGCGATCGAAAGCAACCGCTTCGGCGCTCGGCAGATGCTGTTTTCGACGCTTGGCAGCGCCCACGATTCCTACGCGGGCATCGGTGAGACTCAGCCGTTCCGAACCAATGCCGATTACGAGAATTACCTAGAGAGAATCGCGGCGGTTCCCGACCGGATGCGGTCCTATGGCGAGATCAGCGTCAAGGCTGCCAGCGAAGGCTTTGTCCAGCCGTGCGTGACAATGGCCCGCTTCCCCGCGACCATCAGCGGCAACATCTCCGCCGACCCGGCCAAGTCGCGCTTTTACGCCCCGTTCGCTGGGACGCGGCCGGCGACCGTCGGCCAAGCGCAATGGGACTCGCTGAAGGGGCGCGCAGCGGCGCTGATACGGGACAGAATCAATCCGTCTTACCGGAGTTTTGAGCAGCTCTATGAGAAGCAGCTCGCGTCCAAGTGTCGGCAGAGCGTCGGCGCCTCAGCGCTGCCCCAAGGCAAGGAATATTACGCTTACCTCGTCCGTGACTACACGACCACGGACATGACTCCGGAGCAGATTCACCAGCTCGGGCTTAGCGAAGTCGCTCGAATTCGCGCCGAAATGGAAACGGTCGCGAAGACCGCCGGCTTTGCCAGCCGCGAAGCGATGATCGCCGACATGCGCAGCAACCCGAAATGGTATGTGCAGACGCCCGAGGAGCTGCTGCAAGCCACGGCCATTCAAGCCAAGACGATCGACGGGAAGATGCCGAGCCTGTTCAACCGGCTGCCGCGGCTCCCCTACGGGATTCGCCCGATGGCAGCGGCGACCGCGCCGGGCGACACGACTGCGCGCTACCAGCGCGGAAGCCCTGACGCTGGAATCGCCGGCTTCTATCTCGTCAACACGACCAAGCTCGACCAGCGCCCGCTGTGGGAAATTCCGGCGCTCACCGTCCACGAGGCGGTCCCAGGCCACCATATGCAGATCGCCACCCAGCAGGAGCTGGAGATGCCGTCGTGGCGCAAGTACGGCACCTACTTCACCGCTTTCTCCGAGGGCTGGGGCCTCTATTCGGAGCGGCTTGGCATCGAGATGGGGATTTACGACACGCCGCAAAAGGACATGGGCCGGCTCGGCTATGAAATGTGGCGAGCGTCGCGGCTGGTGGTCGATACCGGCATTCATTCCAAAGGTTGGAGCAAGGACCGCGCCGTCGCCTTCATGAAGGATAATACGACGCTGACCGACGCCAACGTCGATGCCGAGGTCAACCGCTACATCTCCAACCCGGGCCAGGCGCTGGCCTACAAAATCGGCGAGTTGAAGATCAGGGAATTGCGAACGAAAGCCGAGCGGGAGCTTGGCGACAAGTTCGACCTTCGCCGCTTCCACGACGCCGTGCTCGGCCAGGGCGCAGTGCCGCTCGACGCGCTGGAAGCGCAAATCACTGCGTGGATCGCGGCTGAGCGAACCCGCAGCTGAGGCCTTAAAAGTCGACCTTGTCGTAGTGGGTGGGAGGCACGATCACCTCCATTCGCTCGCCAAGCAGCGGGCGGAAGCAGGGCCGCGACTTCATTACCGAATACCAGTCCTTGGTCTGCTTGTGCCCGCGCCAGTCGAGCGCGCCGAGGTAATCGATGACGCTCAAATGGGCCGCGGCGGTGAAGTCGGCGAGGCTTAAGCCGGGCCCCGCCAGCCAGCGGCGGTGGTCGAGCAAATAATCGACATAGTCGAGGTGGCCGTTAGCCACCCGCATCGCGTCGCGCAGGATCCGCGTATCCGGGGATTCGCGGCTGACCAGACGCTTGCGCATCCGTTCGTTCATCAGCGGCTCGACGGCCTCGCGGTAGAGCTTCTCGTCGAACCATTCGACCAGCCGGCGGATTTCGGCGCGAAGGATCGCGTTGCCGTGAATCATCGGCATCCGGTCGACGGTTTCGTCGAAATATTCGACGATCGGCTGGCTTCCGATCAGCGCCGTGCCGGCGTCGCTGTCGACCATCACCGGTGTTTCCCCGGCCGGGTTCAAGTCCATGAATTCGTCGCGCCGCTCCCACGGGTTCTCGCGCACCAGCTCGTGGGCGACGCCCTTTTCGCCAAGGACCAGCCGGACCTTGCGCGAAAACGGACAGAGCGGGAATTGGAACAGCTGCCACATGAGCGGTGGCAGCTTTAGCGCGGAGAGCGCGGGCGTCTAGCGCTTGGGATAGTTTGGCGAGGGCATGTTGGCGGTGGCGCGCTCGAGCGCCTCGCCAGCCTGCTGCAGGCTCTGCATCATCGCCGGAAGCGCCGTCGACAGGGCCTTCATGCTCGCTTCCATCGTCGGCCCGGCCTGCGATAGCTGCTGCTGCACGTCGCGCTCGAAGTTCGGATTGCGCTCGCGGCCGGAGTCGCGAACGGTGCGGCGGCGATCGGCCGCGGTTGGCTGACGGCCCTCGGCGATCGCTTCTAATTCGCCAACCGGCAAATTGAGCAGCGCCTTGCCCAGCGCCTGGGTCATCTGGCCAAGCCGCTCCGCCATCCGCGGGTCCGATAGCTCCGGCGGCACCCCGATTGGCTGCTGCAGCGGTGCCGGCTGCTGCGCCAATGCCGGCGTTGCCGAAAGCAACAGGGTAAGTGCAAGCAACATTCTACGCATGATCACATCTCCGCGTCTGCCGCCCAGTGTAGCACCTGCACAAAAGGAATGAAATCAACGAAGTGTGAGCCACACCAGGGCCGCGGTTCCGGCGACGATCCGGTACCAGGCAAAGGGCGCAAAGCCATAGCGCGTGACGATCGAGATAAAGGCTTTGACGACGATGATTGCGACAAGGAAGGAGATCAGGCTGCCAATCAGGATCCAGCCGATCATGCCTTCCGCAAGCGTGTCGCCATGGCGGAACAGTTGCATCGCCGTTGCGCCGCTCAGCGTGGGGACAGCCAGGAAAAAGCTGAACTCGGCCGCCGTCTTGCGATCGACGCCGAGGCTCATTGCGCCAAGGATGGTTGCGCCGGACCGGCTGACGCCGGGGATCATCGCCAGGCATTGCGCAATGCCCACGCCCACCGCCTGGCGGAAGCTGACGTTGGAGACTCCGGCGCATTCGACCGGTTTCGCCAGTTTCTCGATGATCAAAATGGCGACGCCGCCGATAATCAGTGCCCAGGCAACAATGATCGCGCTTTCCAGCATCAGGTCGATGATGTCGCCGATCAGCAACGCAATGACGACTGCCGGCAGGAAGGCGATCAGCACGTTGCGGGTGAAGGTCCAGGCCGAGCGCTCGCGGCGGAATAGGCCGACGATCACGTCGCGGAAGGTTCGCCAGTAAAGCACGACGACGGCAAGGATCGCGCCGGGCTGGATGGCGACGTTGAACAGCGCCCACCGCTCGGCGTCGAAACCGGCAAGCTCGGTGGCGAGGATCAGGTGGCCGGTCGAGGAAACCGGAAGATATTCGGTTAGCCCCTCGACGATGCCGAGAATGATGACCAGGAACAGGATCGGCATTAGTAGCAGCTAGACCGGCTGGTTGGCGAAGCGGCCGCCTTGACGGTGACGACCGAGCCACTGCGGAGCGACCGCCTCCAGCGCTGTCGGCTTGATCCCAAAGGCGGCAATGCCCTTCGCTCGCTCGGCCGGCAAATTGTCGCTCTGCAGCATCTTCCACTGATCACGCGTAATCGGCGCGCCCGGAAGAAAGCCGAACCAGGCGAGGAAGGCGGAGGCGAAATCGGGCAGTGCAATCAGGTTGGGCTCGCGTCCGGCTGCGCGCGCAGCCGTCGCGAACAGTTGCTCCATCGTCATCACCTGCGGCCCGCCGATGTCGTAGGTCTTGCCGCCGTGCGTCTGCGGGTCGAGCGCCGCCATCGCGATCGCCTTGGCGAGGTCCTTGACATAGACCGGCTGGAACTGCCGCTCCGCCGCGATCACCGGCAGCATCGGCAGGCGGGCTAGCCCGGCGAGGCGGTTGGTAAGGTCGTCTTCGGGGCCGAACACGATCGACGGGCGGATGATCGTTGCGGTTGGGAATGCCGATCGGACGGCAATCTCGCCCTCGCCCTTGCTCCGGCCATAGTTGGAATCGGACTTCGGATCGGCGCCGAGCGCCGATATATGGACCAGCGACGTGGCCCCGACTTCATGTGCAGCCTCGGCGATGGCGCGGGCGCCTTGCGAGTGGATGGCGTCGAACTTGCCCTTGAGCACGCCGGTCAGGTTGATCACCGCCGACGAGGCCTCGACCGCGGCGCGCACCGATGCCGGATCGGTGACGTCGGCGCGGACGACTCCCCACTGGCCCACTCGCCCCAGCGGCTGGATGGAATGGGCGCAGCGCGGATTGCGTGCCGCGACCCGCACCCGGACATCCTCGTTGAACAGGATTTCGCTAACGTACCGGCCGATGAAGCCGCCGCCGCCGAAGATCGTGACGATGCGGTTGTCGGGGTTGATCATGCGGTTGCCACTAGCGGTTGCGGGCCGCAGTTCAAGCGCGCACGCGCCGGTTTTCGACCCGTTTTCGCTCGGTTGACAAGGCGCTGTGCCGGCTCCAAATGCCCCGCCCTACCACTCACCCGATGATCTCGTGCCCAGGTGGCGGAATTGGTAGACGCACCAGCTTCAGGTGCTGGCGCTCGCAAGGGCGTGGAGGTTCGAGTCCTCTCCTGGGCACCATTTCTATGTTCGCCATTGATCGGAGAAGCGCTCTTCGAAAAATCGCTACTGAGCTAATGTCCGCTTCCCACCCACTTCGGATATTACGGCATGTCTGCTTACGACCCAAAGCAAACATGGTCTGATTTTGCGCCCAGATCAGGTAAGCTGTGGCGTCAGCGACGGCTCTTCTTTGCCGCAGCCTTCTTGAGGTAAGGGCGGGGATCCACGCTTCTGAAGCCAGGCGTTTGCGTTGCGAAATGTCGCAGCCAGTAGTTGTGGCCGGAGCCATATACGACGAGGACCCGGTCGCCCGGCTGCGCCACTGTCATGAGCTTGCTGAAGATCTTCGCATTCCTGAGATACCACATGGCATTCAGGTCCGCGCCGGGCTGGCGGTTGGTGTCGCCGATGGCAAGCGTCTCATAGTAGCCGCCGATGCTGCTGTAAAAGCCAGTAGGCTCGTTAGAATGCAGGAGCAGCTGAGCGATGCTCTGGGTGCGCTGCCGTTCCTCGAAGGCCTTGGTTTCGGCAGCGGGCGTCGCCATCATCTTCTTAAGCCGTTCGCCCATTCCGTTCGCCTGCGCATATTCAGCCACAGCGCCAAACGGAAAGTAATCGGGCTCACCCTTTTCGGGCTGCTCGTCGATTGCGTAGACGCGACCTAGCTTCAGCTGGTGAGCTATTCGGTATCCGATCTGATACCGCTCATCCCGCTCCTGGCGCAGCTTGTCAGGCGCGAACGATGTGAAATGCGGGTCGATGAGGTCTGGCGTGCGGGCGACCCGCTCCACCATGATCTTGGTGGGTTTGAAGGTCGCGAGCGCCGACGCAAGAGCTTCCAGTTCCTCTTGCCTGCGCGGCTTGAGTACATCGTCAGCTTAGATGTTGTTGAGGTCCTGCCCCGGATTGTCGAAGTGATAGGTGCCGAGAATCATGACGTGCACCGGCTCCGCCGCCGACGCAGGGAAAGCGAAGGATGCCGTAATGGCTGATGCAATCAGGGCGAGAAGTTTCATATGGTTTCCTTCGCGAGTTGCATTAGCAAGAGTTCGAGACTTTCCACCAGTTGGCGCGCGCTAGAGCAACCCTACGAAAGTCCGCCCCACACATTCCAAACGCTAGTGGCTGCCGGCTGTTGCCACCCGTAGCTAGAGTTGCTGAGGATCACTTGAGAAGTACGATGTCCCGCCCGGCCAACCAACGGCCGCTCGCTTCACGCTTCAGCTGGACGATACCGGGGCCGCCGCGGTTTTCCCGTTCAGCGCGGTAGGTGGCGTTAACATGGGGTTCTCCGGCAAATACGACGTCGTCAATCCAGTAAGGATCCTTTCCCGCTTCCCAGATGGTCAGATGGATGTGCGCGGGATCCGCCCGGCCAGGGTATTCTCCGGGCCTGATGGTGTGCACCGCGTACCTCCCGTCCGGCCCCGTTCTCAGCCATCCGCGAAGACGGCCGTGGCGTCTGCTCCACACGCTCTCGTTAGTCCCGTTGCCGTACACCCCGGCATCGTTCGTATGATGAATATAAAGGACCACTCCGGGCGCGGGAGTTCTGCCGTCTGCCTTGTAGATTGTGCCCTGCAAAAGGAGAGGTTCGCCAGGCTCACTTGGTGCTGCTAGCCTGATTGATGGTGTAAGCGTCTGCGGCTCCCGTTCCCATGCAGCTTCACAGCCTTCGCAGCCGGGAATTTCCCGAAGCTGCCGCGGTGCCTGGCCAGTAGCAGTAGCGGTCTCCGCCGCGCCTGGGGCCCGAGCGTGACAGGCCGCAGAGGACGCGAGTATCGCCAAGGCGAGAACACTATGACTCCATTGCATCGGCTTTTCTCTCTTGTGGAGACATCAGCTCTCTTCCCTCGTCGCGAATGGAAGCATTCTGGATAAGGCATCGTCCCGCCGCACGAAGTGGTGCCAAAGCGCGGCTATCGTGTGCAGGGTTACGAGCCCGCCCAGGACCCACACGCCGTACGTGTGAACATACCAGGCAAGGGCTCTCAGGCTTTCATCGTCCCCAGGCTCGAACGCGCGCGGGATCTGCAGCAGTCCGAATACGTCCAAGGACGGCCGCATGTGGACTTGGATCACATAACCGCTGACGATCATAGTCAGGAGGATGAGATAGAGCAGGAAGTGGGTGCCTTTGGCCGCTCGCTTCAGCACCGGGCTGAGGTCCGTTGGCAACACAGGCGCAGTATCAAACATTCGCCAAACCAGACGCGCTCCGACTAATGAGAAGATGATCACACCAATCGCGAAATGAAGATCGAAGAGCACACGCTCGGTAGCGCCTCTTTCGAGCTCGTTAGCCCACCACCCGACTGGGATGGTAATGATTATGAGCAAGGCCGTGCCCCAATGCAGAATTTGAGCAAGCCAGCCCCAGCGCGAGGGACTATTCCTCATCTTCACTGCCACTACCCCGACAGCCTACGTCGCCGTTCACGGCGCCGTTTCATATTAATCGTCGGCTCGCACGATCACTCCACCGCCCGCGACTGAGGATTTAACCTCAGGATTGCCCCAATAAACGACCGAGCCATCCCCCCTGATCGCGGCGTCCAGGGCATCGCGCACATGCGTCTTGATCGTGCCACCGCCGCTGATCGTAGCGGTCACGCGGCCAGCTTCGATACCGCTGATGCGGATCAAACCGCCGCCCCTGATTGCCGCGACTATCGAAGGTTGACCCGGGAAGCTCCCCTTGCTCTGGACCGCGCCGCCACCTTCAACGGTAACCTGCTCCAGCCGCGGGGTGACGATCTCGATGTCCGGCTGATCACCCGGACAAGAGTCCGTACAGCCGTCGATCACGAGCTCCCCATCGCGCACGGTGATGTCCGGCTGCAAACCGCCGGCTGTGACGAACCTCACGCGCGGAACGGGGCCGTGGAGAAGAGTGACTTTTCCGCGCCCTCGCAGCTCCAGGGCAGTGAAATAGAGGGAGGATCCCGGTGTGGCAGCAGAAGGACCGGGCTCCTGGACCGGCGAGAGCGCTGACAGCGGAGCCGCGAGCATTAAGGTGGATGCACCGCACGCCAACTTCCATCGAGTTTGCGCCGGCACCCGGCTGCTGAAAGGGTCCAGGACACGCTCCACACGATCGGTGAGCAAGCCCGCTCCCATGACACCGTTGGCGGGGAGAAGGACTGCGCGGTTGTCGTACCGCGCTGCCTCGATCAGCAATTCGGCGTATTCGGTGCTGCAAATATGGCTACACAAGACAGCGTCGTCGACCGCTTCCTCGCGGATTTCATAGCAGCGGCGCGCCAGCAGCCACACGACGGGATTAAACCAGAACAGTGCAGTCGCAACGCGACCGACGAGAAGCATCGCCCAATCGAGACGCGCGACGTGCGCGAGCTCGTGAGCGATGATCGCTTCGGCCCGCGCTTCGTCGTTGGCGGCTCTTGGGTCTAGTATGATAATCGGACGGATTACGCCCCAACTGATCGGTGAGCGCAGTTCCGCACTCACGAGGAGCGCTGTGCCGTGCTTGAACCCCAAGCGGCGCTGCGCCGATGCAAGAGCGAGTGCCCACCGGTGGTGCACCACCACCTCCGCCCGGTCTCGCAGCCATTGCAGCCGCAGGACCGCAAGCAGGAGCAGAAGGATTAGCAGGCCCGCAGGGATCACATAGGCTAGGCCGAGAAGCTCCTGAGCGGTGAGCGACACCGGACCCGAGAGAGTACTCAATGGGGTTGGTCCGCCAGTTGCGCTAGCGGCGCTTCCCTCACTTAAGGCGATTGGCCCACTTGCAGCAAATACCGGTGTCACCGGATCGAGCGTCTGCACCTGCCACTCCGGGCCCGCCAGGACGGCAACCGGCAGCAGGAGCATCGCCACTAGCCCGGAGTCGGCAAGCCAGGAGCGCTCCGCCGCCGAGCGCCGTTTCATCAGCCGCAGCAGGACGAGTGTCGCACCGGCCAGAACCAGGGACTTCCAGGCGAGCTCGAACAGCAGCTCCGGGCTCATTGCTTCTGCTCCGCCCGAACCTTCGCGAGCAGCTGCTCGAGTTTCTCGATCTCCTCGGGAGTGGCCTTGCTCGACATGCCCAGCAAGGCTGTTGCCGCCCCCAACGGAGAACCGTTGAAGAATGTAGC
>JACCSV010000295.1 GCA_013812805.1 Sphingomonas sp.
GGTCGGAGTCGCCTGGGCGGCGGTTGACGTCTCGCCGGTGCGCAGCGGCTCGCTGCGCGGCTGGGTCGGGGCGGCGGCGCTCTTGGTCTGCGCGGTTCCGCGAACGCCCGGGCCGGTGGTGCCGACGCCCTGGGGCTTCACCTTGCCGTCGGACATTAGATAGCCGTGAAGATCGTTGGTGAACGCCGCAAGATCTTCCATGATCGATTTGTTGCGGCGGATCAGCCAGTTGTAGGCGAGCACCGCGGGAACCGCGACGACAAGGCCGAGCGCGGTCATGATCAGCGCTTCGCCGACCGGACCAGCGACCACGTCGATCGACGCCTGACCCGACGCGCCGATCTTGATCAGCGCGCGGTAGATGCCGATGACGGTGCCGAACAGGCCGATGAACGGAGCGGTCGAGCCGACAGTCGCGAGAAAGGCCAGGCCTTCCGAAAGCCGCGCGCCGATCTGGCCCTGGCTGCGCGCCAGGCTGTTTTCCATCCAGTCGTGCTGGTCGATCGGATCGGTCAGCTTGCCGTGCTGCTCCTGCGCAACCAAGGCGTCGTCGACGATGGTGCGATAGGCGCTCTTCTGCTCGAGCTTGGTTGCCGCCTCACGCAGGTTAGGTGCGTTCCAGAAGCTCGCTCGAACCTTGCGGCCCTGAGCGATGATCTTCTGCTGCTGCATCAGCTTGGTGAACAGGATGTAGAAAGAGACGATCGACATGCCGACCAGGATGATGAAGGTCGACCAGGCGATGATTCCGCCCTGCTGGAGAGCCGGCAACAGGCCGTAGGGATTTTCGCCGCCCGCGGCAGCCGCTGCTGTGAGTGTGAGAATTGACATGTTTGTCTACTTTCCTCTGGTATGATGCTTGATGACGCCTCGACGCTCTATTCGAGCCGCCACGTAATTCGTTGCGAGAACGTACCCGTGGCCGGATTACCCTGATTGTCACGAGCCGGAGTGAACCTCGCTCTGCTGGTCAAAATCCGACAGGTCGCGCTGTCGAGAGTCCTTGACCCGCTTGACGCGGTCGTGCTGCAGCCCGTGACCCGGCCGCTGGTTCCGATCGACAGCGAGACCGTCACAGTACCTTGCTCGTCGTTGCTAATCGCCTGCGAGGGATAGTCGTCCGCACTGATCAGGCCCTGCAGGTTGCCGCTGGCGCTGCGCGGCGGAACCGTTTTCACGGGCGGCGGCGCCGGCGGGACCGGACGCGGTTGAATAATTGGCGGAGCCGGCGGGATGTACGGCGATTCGATGACCCGGATCGGCTGCTGCTGGACCGGCGGCCGCATGACCGGCGGCGGCATCATCGGCGGCGGCGGCACGTCCGGCATGTCGGGCGGGGGTGGCGGCTCTTCCTCGGGGGGCGGCGGCTCTTCCTCGACGTCGAAGGTCTTTAGGTCCTCGGCGGCTTTCTTGATCACGTTATAAGCAAGCCCAGTCACGATGGCATAACCGAGCAGTGCGTGGACCAGGGCAACGATGACGATCGCTACCGTCCGGTTACCGCTCATCTCTTTGCGTTCGGCGTAGGACATTAACCCGCTATTCTCCTCGTGACGCAATGGACTCCAGCGTCGAACCGGTTCGTTTCCGAGCGGCCCGGCGCAGTAAAACGGAACTGCCCATGTTTCAACATATCATGGACGATATGCGCGCGTCCTTATCGACCGTCCAAGTGCCCTGCAACGGATTTTGTTCCACCGGCGGAAGCGACTGAGCTCTGTCCGCCTACAAAGCGGTTGAGAAGGATGCATATTCGACACCGACGCCGGTTGTGTCGGGGTAGACGTCGGGCTTCGATACCCGCACCTTCAGAGCCTGCACCCCGCGCAGGGCGGCGAGCCGCAAGTAAATTGCGTGGGCAAGCGTTTCCTGGAGGTTGTAACGCCGGGCAGCGGCCAGCTCGACGACCTGCTCGCGGACGAAATCATAGTCCCACGCAAGCTCCGGCTGGTCGTCGCTCGGCGGCGCCAGATCCTCGAGCCAAACATCCACCCAGACCAACAGCCGTTGCGGAGCACCAACCTCGAAGTCGTGGAAGCCGATGTCCGCCATAACCTCGAGCTGCTCGATGGCGATTCGCGCCGCCTTGGGCAGCAAATGCCGCGGCACCATTCCGTCGAGCTTCGGCTCGTCGCTCATTCGCCCTCCAGGAACTGGACGTCGCGCCCCGGCGGCGCAAAGCGCTGCCCGCCATCGATGGTCAGCACTTCGCCGGTTACAGCCTCGCAAGCCAGCAAATAGTCGAGCGCCGCAACGACGTGATCCGGGGTCACTCCGCGGCCCAGGGGATTGCGGGTGTGCACTGCCTCGAAGTTGCGATCGCTTTGCCCGGCCGACTTTAGCATCAGCGCGGGCGCGATCCCGTTGACCCGGATCCGCCGCCGCGCGAGCGCCATTGCCGCGAGCTCGGTAAAGCCCGCGAGCGCCTGCTT
>JACCSV010000305.1 GCA_013812805.1 Sphingomonas sp.
CGCGGGAGGAATTCGAAGATCGACAGCGTCAGCGCGTTGATCGGCGCGAGGATCTGGCCGACGCCCAGATATTGTAGAGCGGCCATGATGCCGACCAGCCAGATGATCAGTTTGGCAATCGTCCCGATCTGGTGGCCGATCGTCTCATGCTGGTTTCCCGGGGTGTTCTTCTGGAGAGCAGGGGTCCGCGAAATCGCCTTCTGCAGCGCCCATTTGACGGCTCGGGCGATCAGCCAAGTTGCGACGATGATCAATAGTGCGACGAGGACCTTGGGCCCCCACGTCATCAACTGGCCTTCCCAATAATTGCTGCGACCGTCGTTATACATCGCTTGCTCCCTGCTGTTTTGTTTGTCGCTTAACCGCCCCGTGGCGCCTTTGTTTCACTCTGACGCCGCCGTTCCGCCCAGAACTGCAGCCTTTCGCGAACGCGGGCTTCGAAACCGCGGTCCGACGGCTCATAAAAATTCTGCGGCTGCATTTCGTCGGGCCAATAATCGCTGCCGGAAAATGCGTCCTCGGAATCATGGTCGTAGGCGTAATCCTTGCCGTAGCCTATCTGCTTCATCAGCTTGGTGGGGGCGTTGAGGATGCTTGCCGGCGGCATCAGCGAGCCGGTGTCTTTAGCCGTCCGCCATGCCGATTTCTGCGCAACGTAAGCGGCGTTGGATTTGGGAGCGACCGCGCAATAGAGGCACGCCTGGACGATCGCGAGCTCGCCTTCGGGCGAGCCGAGGAAATCGTAAGCGTCCTTGGCGGCCAGGCATTGCACCAGCGCTTGCGGATCGGCGAGGCCGATGTCTTCCGAGGCGAAGCGGGTCAGGCGGCGGATCACGTACAGCGGCTCCTCGCCCGCGACCAGCATCCGCGCTAGGTAATAAAGCGCCGCCTGCGGGTCGGAGCCGCGAAGGCTTTTGTGGAGCGCTGAGATGAGGTTGTAATGACCCTCGCGATCCTTGTCGTAGATCGGCACGCGGCGGTGCAGCAGCGCCGCCATTGCTGCGGGATCGAGCGGCTGGTCGAGCTCCACGTCGAAGATCGTCTCGACCTGGTTGAGCAGGAAGCGGCCGTCGCCGTCGGCGCTGGCGACCAGCGCCGCGCGCGCATCGTTGGTCAGTGGCAGCTCGCTGTCCACCTCGCGCTCGGCCCGCTCGATCAAAGTGCCCAGCGCTTCCTCGTTGAGGCGCCGCAGGATCAGCACCTGGCAGCGCGACAGAAGCGCCGCGTTGAGCTCGAAACTGGGATTTTCGGTCGTTGCCCCGACCAGGGTGACGGTGCCGTCCTCGACAAAGGGAAGAAAACCGTCCTGCTGGGCGCGATTGAAGCGGTGAATCTCGTCGACGAACAGCAAGGTGCGCTGGCCGGCGCGGGCCGCCGTCTTCGCCTCGGCAAACAGTTTCTTGAGGTCGGCGACGCCGGAGAACACCGCGGAGATGGCAACAAACCGTAAGCCCACGGCATCGGCGAGCAGCCGCGCGATGCTGGTCTTGCCGGTACCGGGCGGCCCCCACAGGACCATCGAGCCGAGCTTGCCAGCCGCCACCATCCGCCCGATCGCGCCCTCTGGCCCGGTGAGATGCTCCTGCCCGACAATCTCTTCGAGGCTGTTCGGGCGGAGCCGATCCGCGAGCGGCGCGATTGCAGCTGAACCTGCGTCCTGTCGCGGCTCCTGATCGGCGAAAAGGTCGGCCATGGGGCGAGGCTTAGCGCCTCGCGCCAGGAATGGCACGAGCCGCGACTTTGCTGCTATTCTCCCGGTTCCAAAGGGGGAGGTCGACATGAAGAACATCGCACTGGTTGCTGCCATCGCAGCGCTCGCTGGCTGCTCGGTTGGCGCTCCCGATCAAAACCAACCGCAACCCGACGGCGAAGCGGTCAGGACGGTGGATTCGGACCAGGCCCGCCGCGAGCTCGAAGCAGCCAATGCGGCCTACGACCGAGCACTGGTCGCCGGCGACGCGGCGGCCCTCGCCAAAGTCTACACCGACGATTTTCAGATCATCGACGATGATGCCGCAATCCACGGCAAGCAGCAGCAGATCGAATTCATGACCACCAAGGTCGATCTGCTGGACGCAAAGGCGGACGATGTCAGGGTAACGATGCTGGGTCCAGACTCTGCGTTGCTCACCGGGCGGTTCACGGGGCGCTACCGGATGGACGGGAAGGAGAATGATTTCACCGAACGCTACACCAGCGTCTGGGTGCGCAAGCACGGTGAATGGAAGGTCAAGCACGAGCATGCGAGCCTCCTCCCCAAAGTCGGGAACATGCCCGCGACCTGAAACAACCCTTGCGTAAGATGCATCTTAGATATATCTTAGACCCATCTTAGAGAGAATTGTCATGGGACATGGTCATCACGGTGGATGCGGCAACTGGGGATCGTGGCCGTTCCGCGAGGAACTGTTCGGAATGGGCCCGAGCGGCCCGGGCCCATGGAGCGCCGGCTTCGGCCCGTTCCACTTCGACTTTGGCGGTCCTCCGGGCGATTCCGGCCGTGGCCGCCGCGGCCGGCGCGGGCGGATGTTCGGAAGCGGGCAGCTCCGGCTGGTGCTTCTGAAGCTGATCGCCGACGAGCCTCGCCATGGCTATGACCTGATCCGGGCAATCGAGGAGCTGACCGGCGGTGATTATGCGCCGAGCCCGGGCATCGTTTATCCCACCCTCACCCTGCTCCAGGACATGGGACTGATCGAGGAAGCACCGGGCGAGGGCGGGCGCAAGCCGTTCCAGGTGACGGAGGAGGGCCGGGCCCACCTCGAAGAAAATACGGAGGACATCGACGAATTGTTCGAGCGGCTGGAAGCAACCGGGTCGCACCGGCGCCGCGGCCAGCGGCCGGAGATGGGCCGGGCTGTCGGCAACCTGATGGCCGTCCTCAAGAACCGGGTCGCGCAGGAAGGCTGGAACGAAACGTTGCTCAACGAGGTGATCGACATCCTCGACGACGCCGCGCAGCGGATCGAGCGGGTCAAATGATCAGCGGCCGGTCATTCGCCCGTAGCGGAGCCGGCGCTCGATGACCCGGCTGTAGACGCCAAACACCGCGGAGTTGATTCGGTCCCAGTCCATCGTCTTGGCAAAAGCGAGCCCCGCTTCGCCATGCGCGGAGCGAAGCTTCGGATCGGCATAGGCCGCAAGTGCATCGGCGTAGGCTTCGGCGTCTCCGGGATCGACCAGCAGCCCGGTCTCGCCATCGCGCACCAGGCTGGTCGCGCCGGTGGCGACGGCCGCGACCACCGGCAACCGGCAAGCCATCGCTTCCAGCGTGACGTTTCCGAATGTCTCGGTGATCGACGGGTTGAGGAAGACATCGGTGCTGGCCAGCGCTCGAGCGAGATCGGCGCCTTCCTGGTGGCCAACGAACACAGCCGAATCGGGGAGCCGTGTTTCGAACCAGCCACGGGCCGGGCCCTCGCCGATCACGACGACCCGGTGCGCCACGCCCCGGGCCTCCAGCGTGTCGATTGCCTCGGCAAACACGTCCAGCCCCTTTTCCATGACGATCCGGCCGAGGAAGGCGACGATCATTTCGTCGTCAGCGACGCCGATGCCGCGGCGCCAGCCCATGTCGCGCCGTTCGGGGCTGAACTGTTCGCGATCGACGCCGCGCGCCCAGATCGAGATATACCTGTTCATCCGCTGCGCCCGAAGCACCGCGGCGGTCGACTCGGAGGGCGCAAGCAGCGCGTCGCAGCGCCGGTAGAGACGCCGCAGGACCGCCCGGGCCGCCGGCTCCAGCATCTCCATATGATAATAAGCGAGGTAGGTTTCGAACCGCGTGTGCACGGACGCGACGGCGGGGATGTTGCGCCGCCTTGCCCAGCTGACCGCGCGGTGCGCGACAATGTCCGGGCTGGCGATATGGGCGACGTTGGGAGCGAAACGCTCCATGTCGCGGCGCACCGCGGGCGGCAATGCCAGCGGTAGCCGGTATTCGGACCGGAACGGGATCGCCATCGACGGAACGCTGACGACTTCGCCGGTCGCCTTGAACGCCGGCTCGTCGACCGTTGGCGCATAAATCCTGACATTTGCGCCCTGCCGAAGAAGATAACCGACGAGGCGGTTGAGCGCCTGGTTCGCGCCATCGCGAACATAATTGTAGTTGCCCGAAAAGAGGGCGATTCGAAGGTCGCTGGGCAGCATCGGTTCCGGCCTTAGATGCGCAAGCCGCGAATCGCCAAACGGGTGCAACTGACCATGCGACAGCAGATCAAGCAGGGATTGCCGCCGATCGCGCCTGCCGATGCGCGTCTGTTCATTCTTGGTAGCCTGCCCGGCGACCCCTCGCTCGGCGCCAGGCGCTATTACGCACACCCTCGGAACCACTTCTGGCGACTGGTCGGGGACGCGCTGGGCGAGGACCTGGTCCCGCTCGGCTATGACGAGCGGCTGCGGCGGCTCGGCGAGCGGCGGATCGGACTGTGGGACGTGATAGCCAATGCGGAACGGCGCGGCAGCCTCGACCAGGCGATCCGCGGCGCCGACCACAACCCACTGGCCGATTATTTTGCCGCCTTTGCGGAGCTAGAAGCCATCGCCTTCAACGGCATCACCGCCGCGAGCGCGGGCCGCAAGCTGCTCGCCGGGACCGGCCTGACCCTGATCGACCTGCCGTCCTCCAGCCCGGCGAACACCCGGCCGTTCGCTCAGAAGGCGGAAGCCTGGCAGGCCCTGGCGCGCTACGTCGGATCGGGCTTGCCCCCGGCGGCGATTGAATGCCAGTGGGACCAATGAGCGACGTGGACGATCCCGACGACGACCTCGAAGGCAGCGACGGTCGCCTGTCGATGGTCGACGAAGCTCTGGTCGCCGGCAACATCGCCAACACCAACGGTCTGTTGGTGATCCTCGCCAAGCTGGTCGCCAAGGGCGTGTTCGACCAGGACGACCTAAAGGCCTTTTCAGACAGTTATTCCAAGCCGCTCGACCATGTCGGTATGCGCGAAAACGAGTTGGTCGGGCAGATGCAGGACCAGATGGAATCGACTCTCGCCGAGCTGATGCGCTTCCTTCGGGAAAGCGAGTGAAGTGGCGGCCGGCGCCACTGATTGACTAGACCGGGCCCAGCCCACATATGGCCGCTCCCGCGCACGGCCCCTTCGTCTAGCGGTCTAGGACGTCGCCCTCTCACGGCGAAAACACGGGTTCGAGTCCCGTAGGGGTCACCAAATGCGGGGTCAGCCGCAGTTTTCTTTGTTTTTTGGTCATAAACATGTGGTTAGGTAACACATGAAGGTGACACAATGGCGAGGAATGGACGCGTGGCGAAGCCCTTTCACAAAGATGGCATTTTCTACGTTCGACGTAGAGTTCCCCAGGATCTCGTCCCGGTCGTCGGCAGACAGCTCTACCTCAAGTCCCTCGGAACCGGCGTAGCTGCAGACGCCGCGGCGCTCTTTCCAGCGGCGAATGCGGCGGTCACCTCATACT
>JACCSV010000308.1 GCA_013812805.1 Sphingomonas sp.
CTGGATGAACTCGCGGCGCGGCTCGACGACGTCGCCCATCAGCCGGGTGAAGATCTCGTCGGCGACGTCGGCCTGCGCGACCTCGACCCGGAGCAGCGAGCGGTTGGCGGGGTCGAGCGTCGTCTCCCACAATTGCTCGGCGTTCATTTCGCCAAGGCCCTTGTAGCGCTGGATCGACAGCCCCTTGCGGCCGGCGGCAAGCACCGCGTCGAGCAGCTCGGACGGCCGCGTGACGGGCACCGGCTTGCCCTTCACCTCGGCTTCGCCCGGCTGTTCGTCGGCTTCGACACCCTCGATCGGCTCGGGCTTCTGTTCGTCGGTGACCGCGCCTTTCTTGAGCGTTTTCAGCGTCGAAGGCTGCGCGTAGACCGCAATCTCCTCGGCGGCGAGCGAGTGGAGCTTGCGCGCTTCCGCGGAAGTCAGGAACTTGTCCTCGATTACATAAGCATCGGTGACGCCGCGCCACAGCCGCTTGATCAGATAGCCGCCTTCGGCGCCGATCTCGCCGCTCCACGCAGCTTCGAGGTCACCGCTGCCGAGCCAAGCCGCGACCTTGGCGATCGCCTTCTCGCGCCCGGCCTTGTCGAGGTTGGGCTTGAGCGCGCCGTTAAGCGCGAGCCCTTCGAGCAATGCGGAATCGTACTTCTTGGGCGCGTAGCGCATCAGCGTTCGCACCCGCCGCGCGTGATCGACCAGCGTCTTCAAGTCGGCGCCGCTGCGCGGTCCCTCGGCGGTGTCGAGCACCAGTCCGTCGAGGCCGGCGTCGACCAGATAATCGTCGAGCGCGGGGTCGTCCTTGAGGTAAACTTCGGAGCGACCGCGGGCGACCTTGTACAGCGGCGGCTGCGCGATCAGCAGGTGCCCGGCTTCGATCAGCTCGGGCATCTGGCGATAGAAAAAGGTCAGCAGCAAAGTGCGGATGTGGGCGCCGTCGACGTCGGCGTCGGTCATTATCACGATCTTGTGATAGCGAAGCTTGGAAAGGTCGAACTCCTCGCGGCCGATCCCGGCGCCAAGCGCCTGGATGATGGTGCCGATCTCGCGGCTTGACAGCATCCGGTCGAAGCGCGCCCGCTCGACGTTGAGCAGCTTGCCACGAAGCGGCAGGATCGCCTGGTTGTGGCGGTTGCGGCCCTGCTTGGCCGAGCCGCCGGCGCTGTCGCCCTCGACCAGGAACAGCTCCGACAATGCGGGATCACGCTCCTGGCAGTCGGCGAGCTTGCCGGGCAGCGAGGCGATGTCCATCACGCCCTTGCGCCGGGTCAGCTCGCGCGCTTTCTTGGCGGCTTCGCGGGCGGCGGCGGCGTCGATCGTCTTCTGGATGATGGCGCGGGCGTTGGCCGGGTTTTCCTCCAGCCATTCGCTGATCTTGTCGCTCATCAGGGCTTCCAAGGGCTGGCGAACCTCGGAGCTGACCAATTTGTCCTTGGTCTGGCTGCTGAACTTCGGATCGGCCAGCTTGACCGAGACGATCGCGGTCAGGCCTTCGCGCATGTCGTCGCCGGTGAGCGTGACCTTTTCCTTCTTCAGCATGCCGGACTTCTCGGCATAATTGTTGATGGTGCGAGTCAGCGCCGCCCGGAAGGCGGCCATATGGGTGCCGCCGTCGCGCTGGGGGATGTTGTTGGTGAACGGCAGGACATTCTCGTAATAGCTGTCGTTCCACTCCAGAGCGACGTCGATGCCGATGCCGTCGCGAACCGCCGAAATGGCGATCGGTTCGGGAAACAATGGGGTCTTGGCGCGGTCGAGATATTTGACGAACGCCGCGATCCCGCCCTCATAATAAAGCTCGTGCTCGACCCGCTCCTCGTGGCGCGCATCGGCAAGGATCAGTCGAACGCCGGAGTTGAGGAAGGCGAGCTCGCGAAAGCGGTGCTCGAGCCTCTCGAAGTCATATTCGGTGATCTTGAACGTCTGTGGCGAAGGCAAAAAGGTAACCCGAGTGCCCTTCTTGCCCTCCGGCGCGGCCCCAACGACCTTGAGCGGGGCGACGGCGTCGCCATACTCAAAACGCATGGAATGCTCCTCGCCGTCCCGCCAGATGGTCAGCTCGAGGAATTCCGAAAGCGCGTTGACGACGGAGACGCCGACGCCGTGGAGGCCGCCCGAGACCTTGTAGGCATTGTCGTCGGAGGTGTTCTCGAACTTACCGCCGGCGTGAAGCTGGGTCATGATGACTTCGGCGGCTGAAATGCCTTCGCCTTCGTGGATTCCGGTCGGGATGCCGCGGCCATTGTCCTCGACCGTCACGGAGCCGTCGTGGTTGAGCTGGATCAGGATCCGGTCGCAATGGCCGGCCAGCGCCTCGTCGATCGCATTGTCGCTGACCTCGAACACCATGTGGTGGAGGCCTGAGCCGTCATCGGTGTCACCGATGTACATGCCCGGCCGCTTGCGCACCGCGTCGAGGCCCTTGAGCACCTTGATGCTCTCCGCGCCATATTCGTTCTGGTTGGGGTCTTCTGCCATGATCCGGATATAAAGGGTCAGCGGGAGATGTCACGCGCATGCGCGTGTACGCGCGCGTGAGTCGGGCCAGCGATTCGCGGGGGCCGCGTAGCTCCAGCTGTCAACCTGACTGAGTGAAATCTGGAGTCTCTCCACGTCTGCACTTGGTCACTCTGCTGACGCCGCCCCAGCGTGACACGATAGGATTTGCCCGGAGGGGAAGTTGACCAAGTTGACTGTGCTGCATGCTTGTCGCTGGCCCAGAACAGGCCGGCGAGTGAGACAGCCGGCGCGCTGTCGAGCGGTGCATCGGGGTGACGGGAGCCCCGCCTGCCGCGCGCAGTCTTCAGTCGATTGCCCAAGCTCATCGAGGTGGCATGGCACAAGGATGGTTCTGTAGGACAGGTTTTTCAACTCGGCCCGTGACGCGCATGCGTGCGATCAAATCTCTAAGCTGCAATTGTCCGCAACGGGTGGCAAACGACGTTGCGTCTGGTTGCTCTTCAGGGCAGCTTGCCCTTTGTGGGGAGTGGCGAACTTCAAAAGCATCTGTTCTACGGCACCGCGCTCATTCTGCTGTTCATCGGCACCTTAAGTAGCGTGTTCAGGGACGACATCGAAGCCAAGGTGGTCTCAGTCGTCTCTGCTAGCATCCTGCTTTTCGTGGCCGCGCTACACTACGTCAGACGTCACCAATCGCTGCCTTAGACCGCTTACGGGCGCTAACTTCCGCAAAGGGTCGAAGGCAGATTTAAGCCGCCGATGTCCGCTTTGCGTGGATAGTGTGGTTGCTGTCTCACTCCTCCCCCTTGATGGGGGAGGTCGGGTGGGGGTGGCGATTGAGCAGTGCTACGGCGATTGCGGAGTGCACGCCATCCGGATTGGCCAGCACGTCGGAGTTCCAGAAGCGCAGGACTTGATATCCCTCAGCCTCGATCAGGCGCGTCCGTTCGGCATCGAAATACTCATTGTGCTGACCGCCATCACGTTCGATGACGATGCTCGCGCGGTGGCTGGCGAAGTCCACGATGTAGTGACGGAGCGGCACCTGGCGACGGAAGCGCGCCTCTGGGAAGGCTTCGCGCAAAAGCCGCCACATGGCCTTTTCGGCGAGTGTGGCGTTGCTGCGGAACACGCGGGCGCGCTGCGTGGAACCGATGGCTGGGCGGTACTTCAAGACGGCGGCTTTACGATCAACACCACCCCTCCCCAACCCCTCCCCATCAAGGGGAGGGGCTCACGAGGGCCGGGGGTTTGATCAGCGTGAGAAGCCGCCGCCGGCGCGGCGAGCGCCACCGGGGCGCCGACGACGCTGGCCCTCCGGCCGCGGACCCTGGCCGCGATGGGCGGGATTCTGGTTGGGGCGGTGCGAGCGGGCGCGGCGCTCGTCGCGCGCCGGCTCGGCCGGCTTGAGCCGCTTGATCGCCGCCAGCGCCTGAGCGAAGCCCTCGGGTAGCGGGGTGCCATCGATTTTCTGGCGCACCAGCCGCTCGATATCGCGCAAATTGTCGCGCTCGTCGGGGGAGCAAAAGGCGAGCGCGATGCCGTCGGCGCCGGCCCGCGCGGTGCGGCCGATGCGGTGGACATATTGCTCGGGCACATCGGGCAGGTCGAAGTTGATCACGTGGCTGACGCCCGGGATGTCGATCCCGCGAGCGGCGATGT
>JACCSV010000318.1 GCA_013812805.1 Sphingomonas sp.
ACTTGGTCTCCGCGGGCATGGCGCTGGTCGCGATCGGGCTGGCACTGGTGGCCATCGCCGCAACGGCCGCGATCGCATATCTGCAAACGCGGCTACCGAGCGCGTCCCCGGCGGCGGCCGTCCTGGGCAAGGTGCTCGGCTATGTCGCGGCGGCGCTGGTCGCGACGGCGATCGCGGCGACGCTCTACCGCTTCGGGCCGTCGCGCGAGGAGGCGCGCTGGAAGTGGATCACTCCCGGCTCGCTGTTCGCCTCGGTCACCTGGCTGCTCTTAAGCTCGGGCTTCGGTTGGTATTTGGCCGAGATGGCGGATTACAACGCCACCTACGGCTCGCTCGGCGCTGCGGTCGCGCTTCTGACCTGGCTGTATCTGTCCGCCTATGCCTTCATGTTCGGCGCGGAACTGAACAGCGAGATCGAGCACCAGACCGCCGAGGACAGCACGACGGGCGAGCCGCAGCCGATGGGCGAGCGCGGCGCCTGGGCAGCCGACAATGTCGCAACCGACGATACGGTGCAGGACCGGCCTGAAGAGGAGCGGGAAGGCGCCAAGCTGTCGCAGGGCGCGCCGCAGGTTGCGGACGAGCGCTAGTTCGCGCCGCCTCCGCCGGACCCGTGCAGCAAGGGAGAGCAGCATGGCGGACAAGGAGTTCGCAGTCATATACCGCTGGAAGGTTGAACCGGAGCACGAGGGCTATTTCCGCGAGCGCTGGAAACGGGGCACGGAGCGTCTCAGGAGCCTCGGGTCCCGTGGCTCCTGCCTCACACGCGCCGAGAACGGCGACTTCATCGCTTTCGCGAGATGGCCGGGCGAGGCAGCCCGCGAGGCCGCCTATGCGGCCATTGGACCCTTCGAGCCCTGGCCCGGCATCCTCAGCTTCGAGGAGACGAAACTCACGGTCGAGGAAGACCTGCTTACCCTCTAGCCTAGGCGGGCCCCTGCCCAACGGCCGGCGTGACAGCCATCGTTATGCCGCAGGAAGCAGCCTTTTCTCACCCGCCAGCCGGATCAGCGCGGCCTGGAGCTTCTCGAACGCGCGCACCTCGATCTGGCGGATTCGCTCGCGGCTGACGCTGTAGACCTGGCTCAGCTCCTCGAGCGTCTTGGGCTCATCGGTCAGGCGGCGCTCGGTCAGAATGTGCCGCTCGCGCTCGTTCAGCGAGTCCATCGCCGTCATCAGAAGCTCGTGGCGAACGCGGCTCTCCTGGGCCTCGGCGATCCGCTCGTCCTGGAGCGGGCCGGTGTCGACCAGGAAATCCTGCCACTGGCTCTCGCTGCCCTCGTCGCCTTTCAGTGAAACGTTGAGGCTGGTGTCGCCGCCCATCGCCATTCGGCGGTTCATCGACACGACCTCTTCCTCGGTGACTCCGAGGTCGGTGGCGATCTTGGCGACGTCCTGGGGCTTGAGATCGCCTTCCTCGAACGCCTCGATCTGGTTCTTCATCCGCCGCAGGTTGAAGAACAATTTCTTCTGCGCAGCGGTGGTGCCCATCTTCACCAGGCTCCACGAGCGCAGGATGAACTCCTGGATCGAGGCGCGAATCCACCACATCGCATAAGTCGCAAGGCGGAAACCGCGGTCGGGCTCGAACTTCTTCACGCCCTGCATCAGGCCGATATTGCCTTCGGAGATGAGCTCGCTGACCGGCAGGCCGTAGCCGCGGTAGCCCATCGCGATCTTGGCGACGAGGCGCAGGTGCGAGTTGACGAGCTTGGCCGCAGCATCGGTGTCGCCATGCTCGCGCCAGCTTTTGGCGAGCATATACTCCTCCTCGGGGGCGAGGATCGGGAACTTCTTGATCTCCGCCAGATAGCGGTTGAGCCCGGCCTCTCCGCCGCTGGCGGGGATCGAGACGATATTCTTCTGTGCCATCGAGTTCGTGCGTCTCCCTGGGCCGGCCGCGTCTTTGGCTTCCTAGCCTTTCAAATCCTATACCAAAAGGGCGGTGAACAGTTCCTGCATGTCCGGTGGCATGCCACTTGAGAACGACAGGCGGTGCTTGGTTACGGGGTGGGTGAAGCCAAGCTCGGCCGCGTGCAGAGCCTGGCGGTGAAAGCCCAAGCTTTTCAGCAGCTCACGACTGTTCTTGGCCGAAAGGCCGTACACCGGGTCGCCAAGCAGGGGGTGCCCGATCGAGGCCATGTGCACGCGCACCTGGTGGGTTCGGCCTGTTTCGAGGCGGCACTCGACCAGGGCTGCATCGCGCAGGATTTGCCGCCGTGTCCAGTGGGTTACCGCGCGTTTGCCGCGCGATCCCGTGACGATCGCGATCTTCTTG
>JACCSV010000339.1 GCA_013812805.1 Sphingomonas sp.
CGATCAGCGAGGACATGAAGGTGATGCGCCCGTCGCTGCTGCCGGGGCTGATCGCCGCCGCTCGCCGCAACGTCCATCGTGGCGCCGCGTCGGTACGGCTGTTCGAGATCGGCCGCCGCTACCTCGCTGACTGCGAGCACCCGACCGTCTCGATCATCCTCTCCGGCGACCGCAGCAGCCGCCAGTGGAGGAGCGGCAAGGCGCAAGCGTTCGACCCGTTCGACGTCAAGGCGGAAGTGCTGGCGCTGCTCGAAGCCGCCGGTGCTCCCGTCGCCAACCTGCAGGTGCTCGCCGACGCCGGGCCAAGCTGGCACCCAGGGCGCTCCGCTCGGCTGGGGCTCGGGGGAAAGACAGTGCTGGCCAGCTTCGGCGAACTTCATCCGAGCCTCGCCCGGGCGCTCGACGCCCCAGCGGGCACGATCGCAGCGGAAATCTACCTGGACGCGATCCCCGTGCCACGCTCGACTGCCCGTGCCCGGCCGCAATTCGCCCCGCCCGCCTTGCAACCGGTCAGCCGCGACTTCGCCTTCATCGTCCCGGCCGAGCTTGCCGGCGACCAGCTAATCCGAGCGATCCGCGGCGCCGATAAGCAGGCGATCACCTCGGCGCGGCTGTTTGACCGGTTCGAAACGCCCGACGGCCTGTCGTTGGCGGTGGAGGTGACGCTGCAGCCGGGCGAGAAGAGCTTCACCGACGAGGAGATCGCGGCGATCTCGCGGCAGATCATCGCCGCCGCAGAGAAACTGGGCGCCAGCCTACGCGGTTGATTGAAGAGCGTTGATCGCGGCGTGCACGCGCCGCTCGACTTCTTCCCGTTTCAACCCCGCCGGGATCGTCTCGCCAACCTTGAAGTGGATGGTGCCGCTGCGCTTGACGAGGCCGCGTCCCCACAGCCGGGCGCTGTCGACAGCGACCGGCACTACCGGCAGAGCGAGGGCCCGGTAAAGGCCGGCAAACCCCGAGCCCAAGGACGGCGCCGAGCCCACCGGCACCCGTGTCCCTTCGGGGAAGATCAGCACCGGCCGCCCCTGCGCCACCGCGTCGCGGCCGAGCTTCATCATCTCCCGTAGCGCCTTCGCCCCGGCCGCGCGGTCGACCGGGATGACGCCATAGCGCCGGGTCAGCCAGCCGAAGAGCGGCAACGACGCCAGCTCCTGCTTGAGCACGACCACCGGCGTCTCGGCGATGCGAAGCGCCTCCAAAGTCTCGTACATCGAGCCGTGCTTGACCGCGATCAACACCGCGCCGTTCGGAATGGCGCCCTCGATCTCGGCATCGATCCCGAGCACGGCTTTCGCCAGCCAGTGATGGAAGTCGGCCCACGCATGCACCATGGTCCGAAGCGAAGCGGTGCCGAACGTTGTCGCGCCGAGCCCGGCGAACAGGAACAGGATTGTGCCCGGATAGAAGATCGCTGCGTAGGCGAGCGAGCGAGCGGCTTGCATCGCGCCGCTACAGTTCGAGCAGGACGGCGACCCGCCGAAGCAGATACTTATTATATTCGCCGAACAGGATCAGGAACGATGGCTGGCTCCGAACGCCGTCGGGCACCAGCTGATACTTATCGCCGAGCACCCGATGGAACTCGTAGCGGGCGCGCAGCATGTGCCAATCGCTGGTGATCAGTCGGAAGGAGCGGTACTGATTCTTGGCCAGCCACCGCCCCGCTTCTTCGGCATTGGAACGCGTGTCGACCGAGGTGCTGTCAAGGTCGACGCAGCAGCGCAATAACCTGTCGCTCCGAGGAAGGAATCGGGCGAGGTCCTCCTTGGTCACCGCAGGATCGGTGCCCGACACCAAAAGCCGCTTGGCCTGGCGATCCCGAAGCACCTGCACGCCATGCTCGATCCGGCCCGGGCCGCCGGTCAGGACGACCGCCGCGTCGGTGGCGGCGGCGTCGGCCGGCCGGCCGAGCGTCACCGCGAACAGCATGAAGCCGAGCGCGTACAGCAGCTGCAGGAACGACAAAGCGCGAAGAATCACAATGTTTCCCGCAATGCCCTCAGTACCGTCCAGCGGGCAACTGCTGTTGCGAGCAAAGCGGCCAGAACCGGCAAGGCTGCAAGTATGGCAACATCGTCCCAGCCAAGCAGCGCGGTGTCGGCCAAGCCACCGGCAAGCGCTCTCCCGCCACCGACCGCCATCAGTCCCAGTCCGGCGGCGGTCGCACCGGCAGCTGCCCCCGCCAGCGCATCGACGGCGATTTTGCGCTGGAACAGCCGGGTCAGCTGCAGGTCGGTGGCACCGATCCCGTGCATGATCTCGATCGTCGGGCGATGCGTGTCGAAGGCGCCGCGCGCCGCCAGCACAACCGCCGCGGCAGTGGCTGCAACGATCAGCAGCACCAGCGCCAGCGCCAGCCACTGAAGCGCGCGCAAGGATTGCAGTAGCGGGCGGAGCTCGGCACTTTCCGCGACTACGGCTGCGCCGGGGATTGCGCGCTCGATGCGCTGGCTAAGCGCGCTCGAGTCCGCGCCCGGGGTCAGCTCGACGGTCACCAGTGCCGGCACCGGAAGGTCACGGCTGGACGCGGCATCGCCAAGCCAGCGGCGAAGCGTCGCCCGCATCTCGTCCTCCGACACCGGCGCCGCCTCGCGAACGCCCGGCGCCGAGCGGGCCAGAGCGAGCGTTTTCGGCAGCTGATCGGTGAGCCCGGCGGGAAGCTGGACGACGAAGCGATTCTCGATCCCTTGCGCCACCGATCCGGATGCGCTCGACAGCGCCAGGCCCGCGGCGCCGACCACGATCATCGCGAAAGTCATGATCGCGATCACCGCGGCAGTCGGCAGATGCAGCTGCTCGGTTGGCAGCAAAGCGGGCCTTGGCGCGGCCATCAGCATCAGCTTGCGCGGGCCCGCGGCGGATTCTTGAGCACGCCGGTCGGGTCGTCGAGCCCGCCAGAGTCGAGCCGCAGCAATTGGCCGCTGGGGTTGGCGGCGATGAGAGTGACGTCGTGGGTAGCAACGACGACGGTGGTGCCGAGGCCATTGAGCGCCGTGAACAGGTGCAGCAGGCGGGCAGCCATCTCGGCATCGACGTTGCCGGTGGGCTCGTCGGCGACGAGCAGCTCCGGCTGGCTGATCACGGCGCGGGCGATGGCGACGCGCTGCTGCTCGCCGCCGGACAATGTCGCGGGCCGGGCTCCGGCGCGATCGGCGAGGCCGACCCAGTCGAGCATTTCGCGCACCGAAGCGTCGACCTCCTGCTCACTTCGGCCGGCGATACGCAGCGGCAGCGCGACATTGTCGAACGCCGACAGGTGACGGACCAGCCGGAAGTCCTGGAACACGACCCCGATCCGGCGCCTGAACCCGGGAAGCTGCTCGCGCGGCGCTTCGGACAGATCCTGGTCGAACAACCGGATCCGCCCGCGTGTCGGCCGCTGCGCCAGGTAGAGCAGCTTGAGCAGCGAGGTCTTGCCGGCGCCCGACGGGCCGGTGAGGAAATAGAAGCCGCCGCGGCGAAGCTGCAGATCGAGATCGCGCAGCACCTCGGCGCCAGTGCCGTAGCGCAATCCAACGCTATCGAATTCAACGATCGCCGACAGCCGCAAGTCCTTCCCAAGCTGGTCATGCTTTCGCACAGGGCGCGCTGCCTTGCCAACGCCCGCGCATTCCTGTTTATCGGCGGAAGACCTCGGGGAAGGTGCGCAAGGCCAGATGATCCTGACATGCCCGTCGTGCGGCACCCAATATGCGGTCAAGGACGGCGCCATTCCGCCCCAAGGCCGCAAGGTCCGCTGCGCCTCCTGCGGCGAGAGCTGGCACCAGAACCCAGAAGGATCGACCGACGAGCCGTCGACGGGGGAAGCGGAGATTTCCCGTGGCGACGAAGCGGAGAGCATCACTGCAGATGCGGCACCGGAACAGCCGCAGGAACCGATCCCTGGCTACTCGACGGTCGCGCCGGTTGCGCCCGGACCTACCGGTGTCGAACCACCGATGGCGATCCCGGTCCCGAGCCAGGGCGACCAGTGGGACATCGTCGGCCGCGATCGGGCCGAAGCCGAATTCGATCCAGCCAAGGAAATCCCGGATTCGGCCGACATCTGGGCGGTCCAGGAGGAAACCGAGACCGACAGCCGCCGCAACTGGTGGCGCGGAATCCTGATCGGGATGCTGCTGGTTGCCGCGCTGGCTGCGGCCTTCTGGTTGCTTGCACCCGATTCCCTGCGGCGCGGCGTCGGCTTCGCGGCCGCCAGCGCGACACCGCTGCAGATCACTGCCCAAGGCGATCGCCAGACGCTTGCCAGCGGCAACGAGCTGCTGGCTGTCAGCGGCCGCATCATCAACCCAAGCTCAAAGAGCCAGCCGGTGCCGCCGATCCAGGCCCAGGTCCGCGATGGCAGCGGCCGAGTCCTGCATAGCTGGACGATCTCACCGCCGGCGCGCAGCCTGGCGGCGGGCGCAAGCGCCAGCTTCAATAGCGCCGAGATGGATGTGCCCGCCGGCGGCGACCAGTTGACCGTGACTCTCGGGCAGCCCGCGAAAGGCTGATGATCCGTTGGGGATCCGGTCGCGCAGCAGCACGAAACAGCGGCGTTGCGCGTACACTGGGCGTTTGGTAGAGGCGCCGCCTTGCCAGCGGGCGGCTCCGTGCCGCCCGATTTTCATGCACGTGCGGTCGTGGCGGAACTGGTAGACGCGCAGCGTTGAGGTCGCTGTGGCCGAAAGGCCGTGGAAGTTCGAGTCTTCTCGACCGCACCA
>JACCSV010000052.1 GCA_013812805.1 Sphingomonas sp.
CGTCGAGATCGTCGCAGTCGCCGCCGCCGGCCGACCGCCCTGACGTGCCGGTTCCCTTGGTGTTGATCGCATGGTCGGCGCTCGAGCTTGCAGTGGAGCCGGTGCGGGCGACGACGTTGGTTCGAAGGTCGTGGCTTACCGCTTTCGGTGCCCCCGCGCTTTTGGAATTCGCCGCGCTCGCAGCCTGATCGGTGCACTCGGCGGAGGCGGTTTCCTGGGCTGCGGCTGGCGGCACGGCAAGGACCATGCCCGCTGCGATTGCGGCGGGCAGGGCCGATGCCATCGGACCTTTGACGAATTGAGACATCGCGCACCTCCTTTTGCAAAAGGGGCCTGGCGTGGCGGATCAGTGCGGCGATGAAACTGCCGATTGCCCCTCCAATCGGTCGCCGTGACTGCTGTCCGTTCGGGGAAAAGCTACGCCTGTTTCGTTATGTCGGCAAGCCGACGCTCGCGGCGCGCCAGACGGCGAGGTCTTCGCTCAGAAGCTCGAACCAGGAGTCGCGGAGCGCTTCGTGCTCGGCGCGTTCGGCGGCGGCGGCGCGGGCCGTGTCGGCGTCGAGGATCGCGGTTTCCTGCGCGGTGCACTCGCGCTCGTAGGGCTCGACGTCCTGGTCCTCGTCGTAAGGGCGGTTTTCGTAGCCGATGAATCCGGCGGGCGGCGGGAAGCTGGTCAGCCACAATTTGTCGGGGTGCGTCCAGCAGCGGTCGGAAAGGTCGAGGCCCGCTTTTTTGTCTTCTTCGTCGTCTTCTGTTGGATTTTCGCCCTCGGGAAGTTGACCAAGTTGACCGTGCGGCGGGTTTTCGAGGAGCGGGTTTTCGAGGAGCGGCGTTTCAAGGAGTGCTTGGGCGGCCTCGTCCTCGCCCTTGCCGACCAGCCGCAGCCAGTCGTCCCAGCGAGCGACCAGCGCTAGGTGCCGGGCGCCCGCTTCGGCGGCGCGGTCGCAGCGCTTGTCGAGCCGATGGAGCACGGCGATCGACAGCCGGCTATCGTGGCGGTGCCGATCGACGACGACTTCGCCGCCCCGGGTGATGGTGTCGGTCACCCCCTCGACCGCGCGTTCGTACAGCGCATCGGCGAGCGGCGCCCGGGCGATTTCGCAAGCCGCGTCCCAGCCGGCGGCGAAGACGGGGTCGCGGGCGCGCAGGGCGTAGGCGGATTGCTTGCTCAGCTGCGCATATTCGCAAGCTCGGGAGACGCGGCCGGTTTCGCCCAGCACCTGCAGGAAGAGGCGGCGCGCGAACGGCGTCCAGCCATCGCGGCGGACATCGTCCGGGCACATCTGGCTGACGACCTGGGCGAGCGCCTGCGGGTCGGTGCGGAGGAGGTGGATGACGTCCGCGAGTTGCTCTTCGTCGGATGCGGGGAGGGCGAGGTCTCCGGCGTCATCCGGTTCTGGTGAGTTCGATTCGTGTTTCATGAACCATATTGGAACATAGAATGGGGGCTGTAGGAAAGAGAAATCGAAGTGACGAGCTAATGTCCGCTTTTCGGCCCGTTGCGCACAGTACGATTGCGATTAACGTGGAACGATGACCGTCTCGCCCCTACGCCGAGCAGAAGCACGTGCTCATCAAGCCATCGAGGTAGTATACCAAGCGTTTGTCGGGCCGGTTCCGGCGAGCATCGAAGGGTGTCCGTGCTGCATTGATACACGCGGAGTCGACGTTCTTATTTCAACCCCGCTGCGCCAGATTTCCGGGGATGCGCTGTGGCAATACGTGTCAGGTGTATTCTACACTGTCGGCAGCGGCTGCGATTTTCGCTACCTGCTGCCTCGCATTCTCGAGGTCGATATTCACGAACCGGGGAACTCAAACGATCCGGAAATCGTGCTGACCAAGTTAGGTCTCGCCAACTGGCTCTCGTGGACCGAATGCGAAAGCCGCGCCATCGAGGGAGTCGTGGACGCGTGGTTCGAACTGGCTCTCGCTCGCGACGTGGCGGAGGCTGACGGCGACTGGATCGGGCACGAGGCTGAAAGCGTGCTCTGTGGTGCATCTCGGGCTGGCTTCTCGCTACAGCGTTGGTTGATCCGTCTTCACCAGCCCGACGCCGCGCCAGTTCTGACGGACTTGAAAGAGCGCTACCCAGATGAGCTGTCTGCGTTTTGGGAGGAGGTGCCTGAGGGTTTCAAGGAGTTTGCTACGATCCTCTCGCAAGGCCAGTCTTAGCGTCCGATTTCGACCCGTTGCAGACATTAGCCCGCGAGCGCATTGAATCCCCGATGAGAGAGCGAAACGTCTCTTGCTGGGAAGATCGGTGCGGAAGGCGCCGAAGAAGAATAGTCGACAAGCCGGAGTGAAAGCTGGCGAGCCCTTGAGCACCCCCTTCAAGGTCGCATCGATTGCGGTTGCGCTTTGCAGCCTCCTGTTCCTCCCATTCACAGTGCTGTTGGTCGGTGCTGCGATAATGCCGTTTTCGGTTTTGAGGACATCACACGCAGTGCTGCTGCTCGCCTGCGCCATCGCCGTGCCAACCCTGAGCGCAAATTGTTCCTTGCGGGGCCATGAGGCGTATCGTCGCGGCATGACGACCCGTGGCTGGGCCTGGGTGTTGATCCCACTAGTGCCTCTGATGCTGATCGTCGGGATCACCGTCTACTATAAATCAGGCTACTAGCTGTCGGGTTTGCAAGGAGTAGAATCTCCGCTTTCCACCGATTGCGGACGCGGCGCCTTGAGCGGATTTTGGCCATTCCGAAGAGGGCTGGATCCCCGATCGCGTCGGGGATGACGAAAGAGGGTGGGGACGTTTCAAAGCTTCGTCATTCCCGCGAAAGCGGGAACCCAGTTTTTGCTTCTTGGCTGGATCCCCGATCACGTCGGGGATGACGATAATGGAGGGAAGCCGAAATCTTCCGCGAGGTCGCGCCAGTCGGGATTGCTGGCTTCGATCAGTTCGAGCTTCCACGCGCGGTTCCATTTCTTGATCCGCTTTTCCCGCGTGATCGCAGATTCCATGTTCGGGTGCTGCTCTAACCAGACAAGCAGCTTGACGCCGTATTCGCGGGTGAAGCCGGGAACGAGGGCTTGGCGGTGCTGGTGGATGCGGGGGAGGAGGTTGGAAGTCACGCCGACGTAGAGGGTGCCGTTGCGCTTCGAGGCGAGCAGGTAGACGGTGGGCGAGAAGTCGGCGTGCATTTTGTTTGTTTAGCTGGGTTCCCGCTTTCGCGGGAATGACGACTGGGGTTGCACGTCGAGCCCAACCGGGCTCCGCCTAGGTTCGGCACAGTGCGACCCGCGCGTCCACGGTGCGACGACAATGCCGCCTCTATCGTGGCATCTCTCCACGTCGATGATGGCGACGACGATGCCGACGACGACGGCAATTGTCAGCAGGGGCACCAAGATGACGAAGGCCAAGGACTTCAGCCGGCTGCGCCAGGGCCGCACCATCAGGCGGGCTCGGGGGCGGGGCCCCCTCCACCATTCACTCTTTCGGTGAATGGTCCCCCTCCCCATCCTGGGGAGGAGCGTTCAGGCGTCAATTGCATCTTCATCCACCGCCGCCGCGCTATTCTGGATAAACGCAAACCGCTGCGCCGGGTCCCTCCCCATCAGCCGCTCGACCAGATCCTTGACCGGCTGCCGATCCTCATACGCCGCCGGAAGCGTGATCTTGAGCAGCGAGCGGCTGGCCGGGCTCATCGTCGTGTCCTTGAGCTGGTTGGGGTTCATTTCGCCCAGGCCCTTGAAGCGGCTGACGTCGACCTTCTTGCCCTTGAACTCGGCCGCCTCGAGCTCGGCGCGGTGGGCGTCGTCGCGGGCGTAGAGGGTCTTGGCGCCGGCGCTTAAGCGATAGAGCGGGGGCTGGGCGAGGAACAAATGGCCGCGGCGGACCAGCTCGGGCATTTCCTGGAAGAAGAAGGTCATCAGCAAAGTCGCGATGTGGGCACCGTCGACGTCGGCGTCGGTCATGATGATGATCCGCTCGTAGCGCAGGCTCGCCTCGTCGAAGCGGTCGCGGATGCCGCAGCCGAGCGCCAGCTGCAGGTCGGCGATCTCGCTGTTGGCACGGATCTTCTCCTGCGTGGCGCTGGCGACGTTGAGGATCTTGCCGCGGATCGGGAGGATCGCCTGGGTCTTGCGGTCGCGCGCCTGCTTGGCCGAGCCGCCGGCGCTGTCGCCCTCGACGATGAACAGCTCGGTGCCTGTCGCATCGTCGTTGGCGCAGTCGGTGAGCTTGCCGGGGAGGCGCAGCTTGCGCGCCGAAGTCGCTGTCTTGCGTTTGACCTCGCGCTCGGCGCGGCGTTTCAGGCGCTCTTCCATCCGCTCGACGATGGCGCCGAGGAGGGCTCGGCCGCGGTCCATGTTGTCGGCGAGGAAATGGTCGAAATGGTCGCGCACCGCGGCTTCGACGAAGCGCGCCGCTTCGAGGGAGGTGAGGCGGTCCTTGGTCTGGCTCTGGAAGTGCGGATTGCGGATGAAGACGCTGAGCATCAGCTCGACGCCGTCGAACGCGTCGTCGGCGCTGATGTCCTTGGCGCGCTTGTTGCCGACCAGCTCGCCGAACGCGCGGATGCCCTTGGTAAGCGCGGCGCGAAGGCCGGCTTCGTGGGTGCCGCCGTCCGGGGTGGGGATGGTGTTGCAGTAATAGCTTTCGGAGCCGTCGGAATAGAGCGGCCAGGCGACGGCCCACTCGGCTGAGCCCTGAGCGTTCGGGAAATCCTGGCGACCGGTGAACGGCTGGTTGGTGACGGTGGCGCGCTCGCCGAGCTGATCGGCGAGGTGGTCGGCGAGACCGCCGGGGAACTGGAACACGGCGTGTTCGGGGACTTCGCCAGTGGCGAGCGCGGGGTCGCAGCGCCAGCGGATTTCGACGCCGGCGAACAGGTACGCCTTGGAGCGGGCAAGCTGGAGCAGGCGGGCGGGGTCGAAGGCGGCGTCGGCGCCGAAGATTTCCGCGTCGGGGACGAAGGTGAGGGTGGTGCCGCGGCGGTTGGGGGCGGCGCCGATTTCCTGCAGCTTGGAGGTCGGGAGCCCCTTGGCGAAGCTCTGGCGGTAGAGCTTGCGGTCGCGGGCGACCTCGACGGTGGTCTTGCTCGATAGAGCGTTGACGACGCTGACCCCGACGCCGTGGAGGCCGCCGGAAGTCGAATAGGCCTTGCCTTCGAACTTCCCGCCCGAGTGGAGCGTGGTCATGATCACTTCCAGCGCCGACTGCTTGGGATATTTGGGGTGCGGGTCGACGGGGATGCCGCGGCCATTGTCGCTGACGGTGAGCTTGTTGCCGCGCTCCAGGGTGACCTCGATGCGGCTGGCGTGGCCGGCGACCGCTTCGTCCATCGAATTGTCGATGACTTCGGCGGCGAGGTGGTGGAGCGCGCGGGCATCGGTGCCGCCGATGTACATGCCGGGGCGGCGGCGCACCGGCTCCAGCCCCTCGAGTACCTCGATCGACGAGGCATCGTAATTCGAGGGGTCGGGCGCTGCGGGGGAAGAGAAGAGGTCGGACATCTCGTCAAGCTATAGGGCGCGGATTCGAGCCGTGCCAAGGGAGCGGCGACCCATTGTCCACAGGTCTTGGAATCATCGATTCCGTTTCCAAAATTTTCGTCGCCGGGCGCCCGATTGGCTCGGTGACGGGGTGTCTGCCCCATGCGGGCCGCGCTACGCCAGTCGCTCAACTTTGGAGGACATGACCATGCGCAGTGCTTTTGACTTTGCGCCGTTTCTTGGCCGAACCGGATGTCCGCTTTCGACCCATTCGGGCATCAGCGAGCGTCAATGCCATCAGCATTCGCAAAGGTTGCTACCCGGGACGCCGTGGCACAGGGTAGCTGCGTAAACATCCGAGGATATTAGAATTGGCGGGTGAGAAGGCGACTGTGCCCAGGTGGCACGAACATCATCTTCGACTGGCGGTGGAGGCGGCCTGCGTCGCACTTTGGTCTTGGCACGTCGATGACGATCAGTTTGCTATGGACGAGCGCGGCTTCGAGCTGTGGGGCCTGCCGTGGTGTGAGCAAGTCACCTTCGAGCAATTATCCGCAAACATTCACCCGGCTGACCGGGACAGAGTGCGCGCTGCGTTCAATGCAACACGCTCCGTTGCAGGATCCTATGAGATCGACTTCCGCATTTTGGTTGGTGACGAAGTCCGCTGGATCTCGGCCCGGGGTCGAGGAGCGGACGCGGGTATCGTCGACGGCGTGATGTTCGGCATCTTCCTCGACGTGACCGGTCGCAAGCAAGCCGAAGAGGGAAGCGAGCTTCTGGCAGGCGAGATGAGCCACCGGGTGAAGAACCTGTTGTCGATCGCCGCGGGCCTCACCCAGCTTACCGGCCGGTCGGCATCTTCCGTGATGGAGATGACGGGCGATCTGACAGGACGATTGACCGCCCTCGGTCGCGCCCATGACGTTGTTCGTCCGCTTCCTGGCGAACAGGGGAAGGCCGCGCTTCTGGGGGACTTGCTGTCAGTGCTTCTCGCGCCTTACGACGAGACGGCCGCTTTCTCGGGGCGCATCCGAGTGGCCGTCCCGCGGATGGGCATCGGTGAGCAAACTGCATCTGCTCTGGCGATGGTCATCCATGAACTCGCCACCAACTCGGTCAAGTATGGCGCGCTTTCTCGTCCCGAAGGCTTTTTGGAAGTCTCTAGCCGGGTCGAAGGTGACCGCATCGACCTGATATGGGCAGAAACCGGCGGCCCGCCGATTGTTGGTCATCCTGAGTTGACTGGCTTTGGAAGCCGCCTGATCGCGCGGACCGTATCAAGCCAGCTCGGGGGAGAATTGACTTACGATTGGCAGGAAAGTGGCTTGGTAGTCACTCTCGCTTTGCGGCAGGATAGAATGGCGGCGTAGCCGCGCACCGAGTCTGCGGCTTCCTATTTATTAGGGACAGAAGCACCTCGGCTGTGGAGCGCTCCCCCTAGACTTTGGAACCCGAAGGGGACGCCTTAGCCGCCGCCGGGGCCTCGTTGGCTGATACATGCATGACATAGGGGATGAGCCCGTTCTCATCCGTCACGTCCACACGCCAATCTTCATCCACCCAGATTTGGTTGGCGTGTCTTTCAACATCTCACCGACAAACCGGGCAAGCTCAACCCTAAGATCGGTCGGGTTGTCGCGCTCTATATCGAGCGTGTCGGAAACCGTACTCTCAGTTCGTAGCGCTATGTGAAATTTCGGCACCTCTGGCCTCCTTGGGCCGCCAACTGCCGCTGGGTTCAGTCGTTCCGCACTGTGTGAGATTCAGTTTCCGCCGGGGCTCTAATTAGCGTGCTCCAAGCTCTTCAAGGAAGCTCAATACGCTTAAACCGAATCAGGCCCGCCGCCGACGGGCGGAAGCCACACTTTTCGTAGAAGGCGGCGAGGTGCGGCTCATAATCGACGTGGAGCCAGTGGACTTGCTGTCGCCGCGCCAGGTCGCCGTCAGTTTCGCGGCTGTGGATTGCACGGTCACCGGCCGAGCTTTTCGAACCCTTGCCAAGCTGGCGGATGCCTCGCCCGAGGCCGTCGTCCGGTCGCTCCCTTCGAAGTCGTGGAATTATGAGGTGTGACTCGGCGTATGTCCGCTTTCGACCCATTGCGGACGTTAGCGTCGTCTACTCGGCGTTCTCCGCTGCCGCCCATTTAGGCTCGCTAATCTGCCGACCTTGACCGTCTTCGAAAGATACTTTCGTGGGCCATCGGGCATTGATGCGCTCGTAAAGCGCGCGGAAGTCCTTTTGCCAAGTTGAGCCACCCTGCGGCTGATAGACACTGAAATTGACCTCGTTGAGATCGGCCCAGCCCTGCATGAAGATGTTTGTTCCCGGCTCTCTGCACAGGCTAATCTGGAGCCACAGAAAGCTGGGGTCCGTTCTCACGTCACTTCTTACCGACCAATCGCCGGAACGGCGGAAGGCCTCCACTTCGTTTTCGACGTTACGCCATTGGTCAACGCCAACCCGAAGTTCGAAACTGGCGACCGGCCCGATTGATGTTCGGCCATCACGCAACGTATTATGGCAGCTTCGGTCTGCAGTGGCATAGGGTATAAGGAATGCGGCCCCAATGGCCCCAGCGGCACCCACTGACAGCGCAGCGGTTCGAAGTGGCGACGGCTCTAACGAAGGTGCGTCATCTTGCTCCTCGCTCACCTCCCGTCTTCGAACGAAGAACCAGAAGACCAACGCTCCGCCAACGCCGAGCAGCCCGAATAGTCCAACAAAAGCGAGGTTCTCCAGCCACCCTGCCAAGGTGTAACGGCCATCACTGGCGGTAACCGTCCCACCACTTGACGCTTGATCAGGTGCGCCCGAAAAAACGAGAATGGCGGGGAGGACCGCACCGATGATGAAACCCATGACGGCTGCCACCATGGGCGTGTCGTTCCGTGCAGCCCGCGCAGCCAGATAGACGGGTAACCCGAGGCACGCCGCTACGACCATGATGATGACGAATGTCGGCGTGAAAACCCTAATGTCGCCGAACATTAGCGAGAACACGGCAGCGGCAGCCCCGCTCGCAACAATCAGACCAGCGGCTATTGTGACCACACTACGAAATCGCATGCCCGCCCCCCGTTTAAGGCTCCGCCATGGCACGGTCTAATGTCCGCTTTCCACCCATTGCGGACATCAGCTGCGAGCGACAGAATACCGGCATGGGCAAGCGTTCAGGTGTTCCTCACCGCGACGAAGAGTTGGAAAAGCTCAGCCGGGAAGAGTGGCGGGCTGAGCTTGATAGGTCTCGCGTGCGGTTGAGCATCGCAACATCATCCAAGGTAGCTAAGCAGTGGCACAAGCGTATCCATTGTCTTGAGAGCTCGCTCGCGCTGCGCAACTGAATGTCCGCTTTCCACATTGCGGACACGAGGCTCTCAACGTCACAGCCGCGACAGAAGCTCGGTTTTCTTTGCAGTGAACTCCTCGTCGGTGAGGATCCCTTGTTCATGCAACTCCGCGAGTTTTCGGATCTGGTCGACGATCATGTCCGTTAGTTCGGACATTCTCGCGGCTCCGCTCGCAAAGTCCTTGGCTTGCTCGATCATGCCTTCGACCTCTTCGATGCGACTCTGGTGATGTATTATATCACACCAGCACTGCAGAAGAGATACGGTTGAAGCAAGTGTCCGCTTACCACCCATTGCGAACATTCGAAGAGAGCCGCCACGGGTGTGCCCCGTGACGTCGATCGGGCTCGCTGAGGCGACCCGTCGGCCGGCTTGCGCTTTGGCTTCGCCGGCTTCCCTGCGCTCGGCAGCTTAAGGTTAGCGAACCCTCGGCCCGCCGAACGGCAGCGGCGGCGGGGCGCGGCGGTCGCGGCGCGGAAGCTGCGCTTGATAGGCGACTCCGCAATGCTGGACGCAATACGGGTAGCCGGGGTTGGCGGCCTGGCCGCAGAAGTGGAAATCGGGCTCGCCGGGATGGCCGACCGGCCATTTGCAGATGCGGTCGTTAAGCTCGAGCAGGCCGGTCTTGTCGGCGACTTCGGCGGATGGCTTAGCCGGAACCAGCCGCCGCGGCGGCGCCGGCGGGATCGGCGCCTGGGTGTCGCCCGGACCCTGGCGAATGAAGCCGCCGGGGCCGACCGAACGATATTGGATGTTCTCGCCCTTGGCGTTCTGCGCCGGCGGCCGCTGCGGCTGCGGCTGCGGCGCCGGAGCTTTTGCCACCGGCTCGGGCTCAGGCGCGGGAGCTGCCCTGGCCGTAGCCTTGGCGGCTCGCGCCGTTTCCTTTTCCTTTTCCTCGCCGGGCTTGACCGGCGACGGGCGCGCTTCGAGGCCGAGGCGGTGCGCCTTGCCGATCACCGCGTTGCGGCTGACCCCGCCGAGATCCTCGGCGATCTGGCTTGCAGTCGCGCCTTTGGCCCACATCGATTTCAGGCGGTCGATCCGCTCGTCAGTCCACGACATTCATCAAACTCCGAAACCTGCCGGCGGCGCGCCGGTCCTTGCTGCTCAGCGCCCCAGCCGATAGGCGGGCGCGACGTGAACGACCAGCGCTTCAAGCCGCAGCCTCCGCAGTGGACGCAGCAACCGCCCGGCCAACCGGTGCTGAGCGGCGTCAACTGGGGCGGGCTCAACACCCTGTATATCAAGGAGGTGCGGCGCTTCTTCAAGGTGCAGATGCAAACCGTGTGGGCGCCGGCCATCACCACCTTGTTGTATCTCGCGATCTTCACCATCGCGCTCGGCCGAAGCGGACGGACGATCATGGGCGTCAGCTTTGCCGACTTTCTCGCCCCCGGCCTGATCATCATGGCGATGATCCAGAACGCCTTCGCCAACTCCAGCTTCTCGCTGCTGGTCGGCAAGATCCAGGGCAATATCGTCGATTATCTGATGCCGCCCTTGTCGACCGGTGAGCTGATGGCGGGGCTGGTTGGCGCAGCGGTGACCCGGGCCTTCTTCGTCGGCTTTGCGGTGTGGCTGGTGATGCTGCTGTGGCCCGGCGTGTCGGTGACGATCGCTTATCCGCTGTGGGCCTTGTGGTTCGGCCTGATGGGGTCGCTGATGCTCGCCTTCCTTGGGCTGTTGACCTCGATCTGGGCGGAGAAGTTCGATCACGCGGCGGCGGTCAGCAACTTCGTCGTCACTCCGCTGTCGCTGTTGTCGGGTACTTTCTATTCGGTCGAGCAATTGTCGCCGGCGTTCCAGGCGGTCAGCCACGCCAACCCCTTTTTCTACGTGATCTCGGGATTCCGCTTCGGCTTCCTGGGCGCCAGCGACTCGCCGGTCTGGATCGGCGCCATCGGCCTGCTGGCGCTGAACGGAGCGCTTTGGGCGCTTTGCTACGCGCTTCTGAAGCGTGGCTGGAAGATCAAAAGCTAGCCTTCAAATTTCGTTGCGCTGGTGAACCGGAGATAACTATGGCGTTCAGCCGGATATCAGCGGGAAGCTGCCATACGAGTCGCACAGATAGCTCAACAAGGAGAGCCACTATGCGTACGTTCCTGCTTCCCCTGGCCGCCGCTGCTTCGACGGTTGCTCTCGCCGCGCCAGCGGCAGCGCAATATTATCCGCAGCCGCAGACATATGGCTACGTTTATCAGCAGCCGCAGCCGCCGGTTTACGGCTACGGCTATCAACAGCCGCA
>JACCSV010000062.1 GCA_013812805.1 Sphingomonas sp.
GCTACCGCGCACCCGAACCACCGGCGACGTCAGGCGAAGCAGTTTGCCGCCGACGAATTGCGACGGCACGAGCGCGCCTGACAGGCCGTAGCGGCCCTTGTCCGCCGTGAGCGCGAGCCGCCCCGCGGGGCGCCCGGCAAGATTGAGCGCGCCAGTGCCGCGCCAGCTCGTCCAGGTGCCGTCGCCGCTGATTGCAAGGTCGATCGAGCGCTTCACCCCGACGATTGCCGGAAGCACGCCGTCCGCGGGCGAGCTGGCACGCGCCTCGATGTCGAAGCGGTCGCCGTCGGGCTCGGCGTCGAGCTTCAGCGCCAGTCGGTCGGCGCCGTCGACGATGGCGTTGAGCTCGACCAGCGCGCGTCCAGAGCGGACGTCGACGCTTCCGCCCAGCCGCCCGACCCGCGGCGTTCCCGCCACTCCCCGCTGGATCTCGAGCCGGTCGATCGACAGCTTACCGATGCGGACGTCGAAGTCGGGCAGCATCGGACCCTTGCGCCCCGTCGGCTTGAGCTTTGGCAGCCGCATCAGCGTCGCCCGGTCGGCGTGGAGGCTGTCGATCGACAGTGTGTTGTTCAGCCAGGCCGCGGGGCTCCAGTCGAGCTCAATCTCGGGCGCGGTGAAGAACACGCCGCCCGGATCCATCACCGCTACGTTCTTCAGCCGCGAATTGCCAAAGATCGAGCCTTCGATCCGGCCAATGCGAAACTTGAGACCGGTCGTTGTTTCGACCTGGCCGATGCGGTCGGCGATGAAGCGGTGGCCAGGCGCCGTATCCAGCAGCACCAGCCCGATGACGAGGAGCAAGGCCAGCGCCAGCAGCAGCGCCAGCAGCTCCTGAGTCAGGCGCTTCGCCCAGTTCCCTTTGAGCCGGTACTGCGGCCGTTGCGGCGGCGCGTCGTCGCGCGTCGCGGCATCGTCCATCAGAATGCCTGTCCGAGCGACACCGCAACCGCAACCCGGCTGTCGCCTTCGCGCGGGTTGAGCGGCGTGCCGACATCGACGCGGATCGGGCCGAAGTTCGAATAATAGCGCAGGCCAAGCCCGGCTCCGAACTGCCAGCCGTTCAAGTCGGGCGTGATCCGGTTCGACAAGGTGCCGCCATCGAGGAACGGGACAATTCCGAAATTGCCTCCGAACGCTCTCAGCCGAAGCCGCGCCTCGAGTGAAAATTCGGCAAGGCCGCGCCCGCCGATCGGGTCGCCCTCGAAATCGCGCGGGCCGAGCCGCTGGTAGCCATAGCCACGAACCGATCCGCCGCCGCCCGAATAGAAGCGCCGCGATGGGGCAATCGACGGCGCGTCGGCGCCGAGGATGGTGCCGAGCCGCACCCTGCCGGCGAGCACCGTGTTCGACCCGACCGGCTGATAAACCGAACCGTCGATCTGCGCGCGGCCGTAGGTGAATGAGCCGCCGCGGGCGGAAATTTCCGGGCTCAGGCGGCCGCCGAGGCGGAATCCGCGGGTCGGGTCGAGAAGGTTGTCGCTGCCGTCATAGTAGAGCGTGCCAGGAAGCGCCGCGATCAGGAAAGTGCGCGTCTCCTCAATATTGGGGTTGCCGAAGATGCCTCGTTCATCGGTGGCGAGGAGCTCGGTGCCAAGGCTCCAGGTCCACTTCTTGCGCCAGATGATGTTGCTCTGCCGCTCGAGGTTTGCGGCGAGCATGATGGTCTTGGCGTCGTAGGCTGCGAACTCGGTGTTGCTTGCCACCAACTGCGCGTTGAGCACGCGGTCGCGGCCGCCGAAATTGTTGCGGCGGAAGCTGATTCCGGCGAGCTGCTCGCGAGTACCGAGAATGCCTCGGACCGTCAGCGCGCCTTCCGGACGAATGAAGTTGCGGTGCTGCCAGCTCGCCTCAGCGCGGAACCCCTCGCCGGTTCCGTACCCGAGCTGGCCGGCGACGGTGCGCGGCGGCGCCGGCTGCATGGTGACGGTCAAGTTCACACGGTTGCCGGCCGCGGGCACCACCTCCACCTCGGCGGTCGAGACGAGCCCGGTCGCCACCAGTGCCCGGCGGAGGTCGTCGACCTCATCGCGCTCGAAGCGGTCGCCCGGATCGAAGCGAGCAATCGCAGCGACATGGCGTGCATCGAACGGGGGGTTGCCGGCGACGCGGATGGCCCCGAACGCCGCCAGCGGCCCCGGGCTCACCGGCAGCACCAGTGTCGCCAGCCGCGTCTTGTGGTCGACGATGATTTCCTGTGTCCCGACGGTCGCTAGCGCGAACCCCTGTTCGCCGAGCGCGACCCTGAGATTGACGTTGGCGGCGTTCACATCTTCTGCAACCACCGCATCGCCGGCCTTGACGGCAAACGCCTCGCGGAGCTTCGCCGTTTCGGAGCCGGCAGCGTCGAGCCCGGCAAGGTCGACGGACTGGAAGCGGTACTGCTCGCCCGGCTGTGCATCCAGCGTGACCAGCAGCGTCTGCCCCTCCGAATCGACCCGCGCGACCACTTCGGCGTCATAATAACCCTGAGATCGGAGCAACTCGGCAAGCAGCTCGCCATCGGCTTCGGACCGAAGCTGGACCTGGGCCGCATTGGCCTCATCCTTGCGCGCCTCGAACAGTGCCGACTGTTTTTCGAACGTCTCGACCAACTCGGCGGCATTCCCGAGCCGGTGAATGCCGTTGATCGCGACCGAATATTGCCGCTGGGCATTGGGGTCCACCACGGCAGGGGCCGCATCGGCCAGCGGCTCTTCGGGCACATCCCTGGCGAGGTCGGGCCAATCGACGCCAATGTCGGGCATCGGATCGAGCGGCGCCGAAGGGTCGAGCGGCGGGGCCTGCTGGGCCAGCGCCGGCGGCGCCCACGCAGCGATGCTCGCGGCCGCGCACAACAGCCATGCGGCCACCCGCGCTCCACCCCGATCCCTCATCGAAATCAGCCTAATGGCCGCACCTGAACCGCGCCAGTCCGGCACCGCGGAATTAGTGGACCGTGCCGAGGACCTCGTCGCTGCTCAAGGTCGCGATCACCCGCTCGACCTGGCGCCAGTGGCAAAAGGCAAGGACATTATCGTTGCCGCGGCTGCGCTTGGCGCGGTCGGCGGCCTGGGGACCAGCCTCGTCGCCGAAACGCTCGATCAAGTCGGCCGCGGCATCCAGGGCCGATCGGCCGGTGATGAAGGGAAGCTGCATGGCGCCTGTTAACCACAGACCGGTTTCGCGACTGCCGACAAGCGTTGTCAACGCGCCGTTGACCATAAGCCGGCAGGCCTGCACAGGCGGCCGATGCAGCGCGCTCCAGCCGCCGGCGGATTCTTCCTGGTCGCCCCGATACTGGTTGGCTTTTTCGTCGGCCTTGCCACCGGCGATGCGATGCGTGGAGTACTGATCGGCACCGGGATCGGGCTCCTGCTGGTCCTCGGCCAATGGCTGAACGACCGTCGCGCCTAGCGGGTCAGCCGATCTTGCGGCCCGCCCAGATTACCCGGCCGATGCATTGCACCGCGTCGATGTCGCAATCCGGCCAGTCCGGGTAGGCGGAATTGTCGGATTGGATCGTTACCCGGCGCCCGGCCGGATGCAAAGCGAGACGCTTCACAACCAGCACGTCGTCGGCGCGAAGCACGTAGATCCCGTCGCGCAGCCGCTCCGCGCAGTCGCCCAAATCGACGAGGATGTCATCGCCGGAATTGAGCGTCGGCGCCATCGAATCGCCCTCGACCCGGATGATCGAAAGCTTGCCCGGTACCGATCCCGTGAGCGCACGAAGCCAGCGTTCGTCGAATGCGAAGTACGGCTTGGCCGACTCGTCGCCAGCAAAGGCGCCCGGTCCGGCCGACGCGTGGACGAGGGTGCGCTTGACCGCAACCAGCCCACCGTTCGCCTCGGTCGCGGTCTCCGGCCCGCCGAGGACCGACTCGGAAACCGAAAAATAGCGGGCGAGCTTGCGGCGGTCCGCTTCCTTTAGCCGCTTCGGCACTCCGCGGCGAACGAACTGCTGGATGTAGGCGGGATTGCGCCCAAGCATCCTTGAAAGGCCGGCAAAATCTTCCCCGCGCTGCGCGCACAGGGTCTCGAGAGCGGTTCGAACATCAACAGACATGGTTCTCACGGGTTTAATTATAGGAAACAGCCTAGACAAGTGGCGATTATGTAGTTTACAAACCCGGCCGGTGCGCAGCGCCAGTGAAAGCCATGTGTCGGGCCGCAGACTCGGAGAAGTGGGTAAGCCGTGCGATAACCGTTCCGTTGGGGGAACGAATCGTGCAAAATTATCGGGTCTACTGCCTCGGTCGCGACGGCAAAATATCGAAGGCACACTGGTATGAGGCGGAGAGCCTAGAGCCGGTGATCGAGTTGGTGCGTGACACTCACAAAGGCGTCGATTGCGAAATATGGAAAGGCGCTAAGTGCTTGGCGAAGGTGCCGGCAGTCAGACCTTCGGCTTAGCGACAGGCTTATGCTTCACTAGCTTGCCGAGCCGTTCCTTGAAGCGCTGCTCATCATCGTCGCACTCTAGCTCGCGAGCGGCTTCTTTGAACTTGTCGGCTTGCGTGATCGGGTCGGGCTTCTTGTCCTTCATTTGATATCAACCTCGACCGCGCCGCCGCCGGTGCCGAACGGGGCAAGATCGCCGGAGCGCATCGCTTCGCGGATACGGTGAGCGAGGAACCACGCGCTCTTATACTGGACCTCTAGGACGCGGCTAAGCTGGTGCGAGCTGATGCCCTTCTTGCTGCTGATGATGAGGTGAACGGCCTGGAGCATCTTCGTGAGCGGCATGCGGGCATGCTCAAATACGGTGCCTACCTTCACCGTGAACTGGGCGCGGCACTCGCCACACTTCTTGAGGCCGTGGCGAATAACGCCGTTGGGGTTCTTCACGCTCGGTTTGCTGCGAACGCCCGCCAGATCATAGACGCGACCGCCGACGACACCGCAATGCGGGCAAACCACTCCGCCCGCCCAGACAATGCTTTCGAGGAAAGCGAAGGCCTTGGCTTCGTCGTGAAAGTGCGGGGAAGAGAGAACTGACATGTGACTTGCTCCGTTGATACGAAGCTTATGCCCGATTAGTTTGGGTTTGTAAAGTGCATAATCGCCAGACAAGTAGGAAATGCATTGGGAAGGACTGTGCAGCCGAGTCGACTGAAGGATAAGGAATGAAGAGTGTATTTGCTCCGAGAAGTCGAGAATTTTCTCCGCGCGCGGCGAGTGCCGCCAACGCGGTTCGGTCGAGAGGCGGTCGGCGACCCCCGCTTGGTCTTTGATCTTCGCAATGGAAGAGAACCGCGACCTCAGACGGTTGCCCGTGTCCGAGCGTATCTGGAGGAAGTTCGATGATGCGAATTGCAATGTCGCCAGCAGCGGCCGGCCTGCTTCGTGCCCTGCTTGCCCGAGCGGCCGTGGACCGCGATAGGATTTTACTCACGGAGTTCCGCTCTGTTGACTGGCAGTCACTCACCTTCATTGGCGAGCGCCACGAATTTCAGCTTCGCGTTGCCGGGCCGAACGCATTCGAGGTCGTGTCCCGGCTATTGTCCGGCCTCGACGAGCATCAGTTCGAAATTCCCGGCCACCTCGTCGCCGACATCATAGTCATCGGCGAGCCCCGCCGGCAACACGACGGCTCAGTCACTGTGTCGATGGAAGCGCTGACCGTGGCCCAGGACTAGGAGGTGCCGCCCAAGCAACTGTGCAATCGGCAGCAGTGGGAACCGCCCTGCCCTCCGGTCGCTTTATCCGGCTCATGCACACGTACTCCTACTGATGCTCCGTCACAGCAGCGACAGCGAGCCCGGCTACACGCGCAAGCGAATGGGCCGATACTGGGCCTATTTCGACGAGGCCGGCGCGCGCCTCGCCGACCGCGACGCGATCGACCGGCTCAACTCGATCGCGCTCCCCCCCGCCTACGAGAAGGCGTGGTTCTGCAAGAATGCCAACGGCCACCTTCAGGCAACCGGGGTCGATGCGCGTGGCCGCAAGCAATATCGCTACCATGAAGACTTCCGAGCCCGTCGCGACAAGAAGAAATATGTCGGCGCGCTCGAATTCGGTGCGGCGCTGCCCAAGCTTCGGCGTCGAATTGCCAGCGACCTCAGGAAGCGCAACCTCAGCCGCGAGGCGGTGCTGGCAGCGATAATTCGGCTGCTCGACACGCAATATCTGCGGGTCGGCAACGAGCAATATGCCAAGGATAACAAGAGCTTCGGAGCCACCACGCTGCGCTCGCGCCACGTCAAGCGCGAGGGAAGCCGGCTGATGATGAGGTTCAAGGGCAAGCACGGCATCGTTCGCGAAGTGCCGATTACGGACGCCAACCTGAAGCGAATCGTCGGCCGCTGCCAGGACCTGCCGGGGCAGAACCTCTTTCAATATATCGGCGCCGAAGGCGAGCCTTGCCCGATAACCTCGGCCGACGTGAACGACTATATCCGCGAAGCAACCGGTGGCGACTTCACCGCCAAGAACTTTCGCACCTGGGGGGCGAGCGTGATCGCGTTCGAAAAGCTGATGGAGGCCAAGGAAACCCGCCGAGTAAGCCTCAAGACCGTGCTCGAGCCGGTCGCCGAAGCGCTTGGCAACACGCCGGCAATCAGCCGCCAGTCCTACGTTCACCCGAAGCTGATCGACGCAGCGAAGGACAGCCCGCGCGATCCGCTGAATGGCATGGAACGCCCGCGCGGGCGCAAATGGCTGTCCTCAGCCGAAGTCGGACTGCTCGACTTCCTCGCCGGCAAGAAGCCTCGCAAGCGCATGACCGCGCGGCAGGTCGAGCGTACTGCCGAGGCGGCTATCGCCGCCGCCGAAGCAGTGGGGCCCGCGAAGGTCCGCGAAGCCGCCGAGGAGGCGGCGCAAGCGGGCGCTTGATAGCCGGCCAAGCTGCCGCCATGACGAACTGGATGGCGGATCATTCCGAACGCTGGGAGCAGGTTGGCGCTTGGCTGCTCGCCAACGACGAGGCGCTGCTGGTCGGCGCAATCGTCGCTGCGTGCCTGGTCGCGGTGATGGTCGTGCTTCGCTCGATCGGCCAGCGAATCGTCGCCGCTGACCCCGACTGCCGGACCTGGAAATCGGTGATCGCGCGGGTGCTGGCCAAGACCAGCCTTGCATTCATGGTCGTCGCAGCGCTGGAGGCAGCGACGGTCTATGTCGTGCCGCCGAGCCGGCTGGTGCGTCCGCTCGACATCCTGTTTATCATCGTTTTTGCGCTGCAGGCGGCTGTATGGGCGCGCGAGCTGATCCTCGGAGTGATAAGCCGGCGTGTCGGCGACGATCCCGGGGAAACCACGCTGGGCAATGCCCGGACGATCGTTCGCGTCCTGGTCAGCGTCATCCTGTTCGCGATCGCCTTCATCGTCATCCTCGACAATATCGGCGTCAATGTCACCGCGCTGGTCGCCGGCCTCGGCATCGGCGGAATCGCCATCGGGCTCGCCGCGCAGGGTATCTTTTCCGACCTGTTCGCCGCGCTCGCCATCCTGTTCGACAAGCCATTCCGGCGCGGCGACACGATCAGTTACGGCGCCAGCATCGGCGTCGTCGAGCGGATCGGCCTCAAGACGACGCGCCTTCGGGCGCTGAGCGGCGAAGACATCGTCATGGCCAACACCAAGCTGCTCGAGCAGGAAATACGAAACCTCGCGCAAGGGCTGACTCGGCGGACGACTCTGACCTTCGGAGTCGTCTACCAGACCGCTCCGGAAAAGCTGCGGCGGATCCAGGAGATCGCCCGCGACGCAGTCAACGCCGAGTCCGGCTGCGGCTTCGTGCGCTGCGCGATGACCGGCTTTGGCCCGTCGAGCCTCGACCATGAGATCGTCTACGATTGCACCAGTCTCGAACCAAACGAGATCGCTGCGGACCGCTCGGCGATCATGATGCGGCTGATCGAGGCGTTTGCCGCCGACAAGGTCGAATTTGCTTATCCGACCCAGACCACCTTTACCTCGGCACCGGACGGAACGCTGGTGATGCCATACTCAACCCACCCAATCGTCATCGAGGCGCACGGCAGCGAGGACGGGGATGCCGACCGCCCGGCTTGACCAGATTCGCGCCCGCCTCGGCGAGGAGATCGGAACCTCGGGGTGGATCCTGGTCGACCAGGACCGGATCGCAGCCTTCGCCGAGGCGACCGAAGACCGCCAGTTCACCCACCTCGATCCGAATCTGGCGGCGCAAACTCCGTTCGGCGGCACGATTGCCCATGGTTTCCTGTCGTTGTCCCTGCTGTCGCGGATGGCAGCGGAGGTGATGCTGGTGCCCGATACGGTGAAGATGGCCGTCAACTACGGCTTCGACAGGGTGCGTTTCCTGGCGCCGGTGCGCTCCGGCAAGCGGGTCCGCGGGCGCTTCACGCTGGAAAGCGTGCATGACAAGGCGCCCGACCAGCTGCTGCTCCGCCACCTCGTCGCGGTCGAGATAGAAGATGAAGACAGGCCGGCGCTAAGCGCGCAATGGCTGACCCTGCTGATTACCTGAGGAGAAAAGAATGCCGCGCGACGCAGTGATCGTCTCGACCGCCCGTACCCCGATCGGAAAAGCCTATCGCGGCGCCTTTAATGCGACGCCCTCGCCGACGCTCGCCGCCCACCCGATCCGCGCCGCGCTGGAACGGGCCAAGGTCGATCCGGCCGAGGTCGACGACGTGATCATGGGCGCGGCGTTGCAGCAGGGCGTGCAGACCACCATCGGCCGAACCGCCGCGCTTCGCGCCGGGCTGCCGGTGACCGTTTCCGGCATGTCAATCGACCGCCAGTGCGCCTCGGGGCTGATGTCGATCGCCACCGCGGCCAAGCAGGTGATCGTCGATCGCATGGACGTGGTCGTTGCCGGCGGCGTCGAATCGATCTCGCTGGTGCAGACCGGCGAGATGCGGCTCGGGCCAGATCCTGAGCTCTTGTCGATGCACAACGGCGTCTACATGCCGATGATCGACACTGCCGAAGTCGTCGGCAACCGCTACAGCATCTCGCGCGAGCGGTGCGACGCTTATGCGCTTCGCTCGCAACAGCGCACCGCCGCCGCCCAGGCCGAAGGGCGCTTCGCTGACGAGATCATCGCCGTGACCGCAACGATGGGCGTCAAGGACAAGGAAACCGGCGCCATTTCGATGCGCGAAGTCACGCTCGACAAGGACGAGGGCAATCGCCCGGAGACGACCCTCGAGGGACTAGCCAAGCTGGAACCGGTGCGCGGCCCCGACAAATTGATCACGGCCGGAAACGCGAGCCAGCTGTCCGACGGCGCGTCGGCCTGCGTGGTGATGGATGCCGACCTCGCCGAGAAGCGCGGCCTCGACCCGCTCGGCCGCTACCTCGGAATGGCGGTGGCGGGCACAGATCCCGACGAGATGGGCATCGGTCCGGTGTTCGCAGTCCCCAAGCTGCTCGATCGATTCGGGCTCGAGGTCGACGACATCGACCTGTGGGAGCTCAACGAGGCGTTCGCCGTGCAGGTGCTCTATTGCCAGGACAAGCTCGGCATCCCCGACGACAAGCTCAACGTCGACGGCGGCGCGATCTCGATCGGCCACCCGTACGGAATGTCCGGCGCGCGGCTGGTCGGCCATGCGCTGATCGAAGGCAAGCGCCGCGGCGAGCGCTACGTCGTCGTTACCATGTGCGTCGGCGGCGGCATGGGCGCCGCGGGCCTGTTCGAGGTGCTGTGAACCTCCTCTTCCACGTCGCACTTGCGGCATTGGCGGCCGTGGAGCCACCGCAGCCCGACGCGGTCGCGCTTGCCGAGCTCGACGGATACGCTCGCGGCCGCACCGACGCGGGAGATTTTTCAGGGGTGGTGCTGGTTGCCAAGGACGGCGCGGTGCTGCTCGAGCACGCTTACGGGAAGCGCGACGAAGCCAAGGACGATCTGATCGAGCCGTCTACCCAGTTCAATCTCGCTTCCGCAGGCAAGATGTTCACGTCGGTCGCGATCCTGCAGCAGATCGCCGCCGGGCGCATTACGCTCGACACCCGTGTCGGCGAGGTCATCCGTGACTATCCCAACCGGGCGTTCGCCGACCATGCGACCGTCCGCCAGCTCTTGACGCATAGCTCGGGCGCCGGCGACATCGACCTGTTCGGCGTCGAGAATGCGGCCAACCGACAGAGCGCCCGCACGGTCGCTTAGATGATCGCTCTTCACCACCGGCGGGCACCGGCGTTCGCTCCGGGCTCGAAGCAGGAGTATGGCAATTTCGGCATGGTGGTGCTCGGCCGGATGGTCGAGATTCTCTCCGGCGAGAATTACGAAACCTATGTCCAGCGCCGCATCTTCGCTCCGGCCGGCATGACCCGCACCGGCTTTGTCGATTGCACCGCGGCGTTGCCCGACCTCGCAGTCGGCTACGCGACAGTGAACGGAAAGCGCGGGGTCAATTGCAGCACGCAGCCGCGTCGCGGCTTTCCTGCCGGCGGCACGGTCTCGACCGCCCGCGACATGCTTCGCTTCGTCGAAGCGCTTCGCTCCGGCAAGCTGATCCCAAAGCCACTGTTTGCGCAAGCTACCCGCACGCACCGCGAATTCATGGGCCTAGGGTTCTTCGCGACGGAATACGGCCCCGACATCCCGACTCGCGACTTTCGCTGGGGCCACGGCGGCAGCAGCGACGGCGTGTGCACCGACGTCCGCACCCACCCCGAGACCGGCGAGACGATCATCGTGCTCGCCAACCGCGATCCGCCGGTGTGCTTCGACGTCTCCGGCTTTCTCCACAAACGCTGGAACCAGCGCCGTCAGGACTCGAAGCGATAGCCATGCCGCTCGATCAGCGCCCCGTCACGGATGGCCACCAGGTCGCGCAGCTCGGCGCTGTAATAGTCCGCGTAAGGGAGGTGCTCGGTCGTATTGAGGGGTGGAGCGGCGGCGAGATGGGAAGCGGCGGCTGCGCTGATTGGCTCTCCAGCCGCGCGCACTAGCGGCGGGAGCTCGTCGCGCATCGACTCCATGCGTGCGATGTGCACCGCGCCGTCCTCGCCATACATGTAACGATAGAGGAAGGTGTAGAAGCCGATACCGGTGCGGCCGATCGCCGCCAGCTGCGGCCCTGGCAGGTTGAGGCCGCGGCTGGTGTATGAAGGCGGCAGCGCGGCAACCGCGGCTTCGAGATGAGCGCCACCGCTGCCGAGGTTGAGCATGTTGGTGATCGTCCCTTCGAAGCCGAGCGCGCCATCGTCGCTCAACGTCCGGAACAAAGCGTTGGGCTGCGACATCGCCGACTGGAACGCGTACCAGGAAACGTAATAGCTCCACGGGTTGCGGACGAGGCCAATCACTGGAAGACCGGCGAGTTCCGGCGGGATCAGGCGGCGCGGCAGATGATAGCCGATCTGCTGGGCGCCTTCGAAGAACCGCAGCAGCCACTGGTTGAC
>JACCSV010000068.1 GCA_013812805.1 Sphingomonas sp.
ACCCGGCTCGGCGGCGAGTTCATGCCGCCGCTTGACGAAGGCGACGTGCTGTACATGCCGACGGCTCTGCCCGGCTTGTCGGCGTCGCGAGCCTCGGAACTGCTGCAGGTGACCGACCGCATCATCAAGACAGTTCCGGAGGTGAAGACGGTGTTCGGCAAGGCCGGCCGGGCCGATACCGCCACCGATCCAGCGCCGCTGGAGATGTTCGAGACGATGATCCAGCTCAAGCCGCGGAGCGAATGGCGAGACGGCATGACCATGGAAAAGATCATCGAGGAGCTCGACTCCCGATTGAAGATCCCGGGGCTGGCGAACGTCTTCGTGCCGCCGATCCGCAACCGCATCGACATGCTGGCGACCGGAATCAAGAGTCCGGTCGGAGTTAAGATCGCCGGGCCCGATTTGGAGACGCTGGAGCGCTTGGGGCGGCAGGTGGAAGAAGCCGTGAAGCCGATCGAAGGCACTACTTCGGCGGTCTCGGATCGCATTGGCGGCGGGCGCTACATCGACGTCGACGTCAACCGCCTTGCCGCCGCTCGCTACGGGCTATCCATCGAGCAAGTTCAGGAGACGGCGGCGATGGCCGTCGGCGGCGCGCAGATCGGCGAAAAGGTCGAAGGTCTCGCCCGCTTCCCGATCAACGTCCGCTTTCCGCGAGAGATGCGGGACAGCGTGGCTGACCTGACCCAGCTGCCGATGGTTGCGCCCAACGGAGCGGTGGTGCCGCTCGGCGCTGTCGCGGACATCAAGGTCGTCAGCGGACCGGCGATGATCCGCAGTGAGAATGCGCAGCCTTCGGTCTGGGTCTATGTCGATGTCCGGGGCCGCGATGTTGTCGGCTTCGTCAACGAGGCGCAGAGGATAGTCGCCGATAAAGTCGACCTGCCGCCGGGCTACTCGGTCGCCTGGTCGGGCCAGTTCGAATATGCGCAGCGCGCAGGCGAACGGCTGCGGCTGGTGGTCCCGGCAACCATCGGCATCATTTTCTTTCTACTGTTCATGGCGTTCAGGCGAGTGCGGCAGCCGGCGATCATCCTGCTGACGCTCCCGTTCGCCCTCATCGGCGGCGTCTGGCTGGTTTATCTCCTGGGCCACGACATCTCGGTCGCGACGGCTGTTGGCTTCATCGCTTTGGCTGGCCTCGCCGCGGAGTTCGGCGTGATCATGCTGGTCTACCTCGACCGCGCGATCGAGGAGAGAGTCGAGCAGGGCCGACTTTCTAACGTCGAGGATTTGGACGAGGCGTTGATCGACGGTGCTGCTCTGCGGGTCCGTCCGAAAGCCATGACCGCTGCGGTGATCCTGGCCGGCCTCTTCCCGCTGCTGATCGGGCACGGAGCGGGCTCGGAGGTGATGCAGCGCCTCGCTGCACCGATGGTCGGCGGCATGATCACGGCTCCGCTGCTGTCACTCTTCGTATTGCCCGCAATCTACAAGCTGATTGGCCGGCGCCGCTTCCGCGCGGAGGCAAGGAATGAAGAGAGCCCACCAATAGCGCCGCTTGGCCATCCGGAGCTCAGCCGCTGATCTGAAGAGGTAGACGAGAGATGATGCCAATGGATTGTAATCAGATGACCGGCGGCATGGCGATGATGATCGCAATGGGGCTGGTGTGGCTCTTGATTGTTGCCGTGCTGATCCTCGCCACCGCCGCGCTGGTTAAATATCTGCGGTCCGGTCCTCGCTAGGGGGATCCGCGGCCGAGGTTGAACGCAGTTGAACAGGAGAAAGAAGTTGGCGGCTCAGGACGTGGTGCTCGTCACCGGCGCAAGCGGGTTCATCGGCAGCGCCGTGATCGCCAGGCTTGCCGGCAGGTACACCATCGTCGGCCTGGACCGGCCCGGGTCGCCCGATGCGCCCGATCCTGCTGTTGGGGTCGAATTCGACCTCGGCAGCGACGAGGCGGTGCGCGCGGCGCTGGAGACGGTGCGCAAACGCGTCGGCAGCCGCATCGCCTCGGTGATCCATCTGGCAGCCTATTATGACATCACCGGCGAACCAAACCCGCTCTACGAGAACATCACCGTGCAAGGCACGCGGCGGCTGATAGAAGCGCTCAAGTCCTTCGAGGTTGAGCAGTTCATCTTCGCAAGCACGCTTCTGGTCCACGAGCCGACCGAAACACTCGAAGGTCGAATCGATGAAGACTCTCCTATTGGTCCTTCCTGGCCCTACCCGGAATCCAAGGCACGAACCGAGGCACTGCTGCGGGAGCTTCGCGGCGACATGCCTGTCGTTTTTCTTCGCATCGCCGGTGTTTACGACGACACCGGGCACTCTGCCTTCCTCGCCGAACAGATCGCCGGAGTTTACGAGCACCGCACCACCGCGCATCTATACCCGGGAATGCTGTGTGCGGCGCAATCGAACGTGCACCTCGAGGACCTGACGGATGCATTCGCCCGACTGGTGGACCGGCGCGAGCAGCTGCCGCCCGACCTGCCGCTTGTGATCGGCGAGCCGGACGCGCTTGGCTATGCTGAAATTCAGGACATTGTGCACTGCGAGGTGCACGGGAAAGAGTGGACGACTGTCCGCATTCCAAAAGCGGTCGCCAAAATCGGTGCCTGGCTGCAGAAAGAGGTGCTTGGTCAGGATCGGTTCGTCCAGCAGTGGATGATCGACGAGGCCAGCTCGCACTACATCGTCGACAGTGGCCGAGCCCGGCAGCTTATCGGCTGGGAACCGAAACACTCGCTTCGTGAAACGCTGCCCAGGATCGTTGCGGCGCTCAAGGCGGACCCGCAGCAATGGTACAAGGCCAACAAGCTCAATCCGGCCGTGGTCGCATGGCGAGACAAGGAGTCCGCCGACCAATCCGGCGAAGGGTCCAATGCCCACATGAGTCACGATGACCATATGGCGCAAATGACGCAGCAGGAGCGCAGCACCCGCTGGGCTCATTTCGCCAACATCGGACTGGGCCTGTGGCTGGCCTCGAGCCCGGGCATTTACGACGGAGTTTCGGCCGAAACAGTGAAGGACGCAGTTCTCGCGGTCACAGCCGATCGACAACTCCCGTCGGTCGGGTGGCGCGCCGGCGCGCTTTCGGCCAGCGACATCATCAGCGGACTCGCGATCGCGATTCTTGGCGCCTTCTCGCTGTCCAAGCGAACCGCATGGTTTGGTCAGTGGGGCGCTGCGTTCGTCGGGGTGTGGCTGCTGTTCGCGCCGCTAATCTTCTGGAGCCCCAGCGCGGTCCAATATCTCAACAACACGATCGTCGGGTCGCTGGTCATCGCCTTTGCCGTGCTGGTTCCGATGATGCCCGGCATGAGCATGGCGGGGATGATGGACAACCGCTCGATTCCGCCCGGCTGGGCCTACAGCCCCTCGACCGACGCGCAGCGTTTGCCGATGGTCGCGATGGGTCTGATCGGCTTCCTGATCGCGCGGATGTTGACGTCCTACCAGCTCGGGCACATCGACAGTGCCTGGGAGCCATTCTTCGCGGGCTCGGCATCGGACCCACGCAACGGCACTGAAGAGATCATCACCTCGGACGTGTCCAAGGCTTGGCCGGTGCCGGATGCCGGGCTTGGCGCGGTCAGCTATATGTTCGAAATATTGATGGCGGTGATGGGCACCCGCACCCGCTGGCGCACGATGCCGTGGATGGTCACCTTCTTCGGCATCCTCGTGATCCCGCTGGGCGTGATCAGCATCTACTTCATCATCATCCAGCCGATCGTGATCGGCACTTGGAGCACGCCGGCGCTGATTGCCGCTTTGGCGATGCTGATCATGATCCCCTTCGCCATCGACGAGGTGGTCGCCATGGCACAGTACCTCAAGTGGTCGAAGCGTGAAGGAAAGCCGTTGATCCGCACCTTCTTCAAAGGCGGTGCAGTCGAGGCGGGCCAGCAGGACGATTCCGATGTGCTTACCAGCCCGCGCGCCTTTTGGAACGACACCGTTCGCGGGATCACTTTGCCATGGACTCTCGCCGCCACCTCGGCTGTGGGCGTGCTGCTTATGCTGGAACGACTGCTGCTGCCGGTGCCGTGGGACCTCGCGAACACCCATCACGTGATCGGTGCGCTGGTCATCACCGTCTCGGTTATTGCAACTGCCGAGGTTGCGCGGGCGCTCCGCTTTACAAATCTTGCGCTGGCGGCCTGGCTCGCCGCCTCTCCCTGGCTAGCGCCGGAGTCGTCCCCGGCCGCTACCGTGTTCAGCCTGGTCGCCGCCTCGGTGATCGCAGCGCTGAGCCTCCCGCGCGGGCGGCGAAGCAATGAGCATTACGCCGCTTGGGATCGATTCGTGGTCTAGGCGCCTAAGGACCACTATCAGAACACGGCCGCATGTTACGCTGCTCAGGCAGGGTTGAGCGCCCGCACCTCGCCTGACATTCCCGACCTCGCGCCTGAGGAAGAGTATATGCTCGCCAAGCGCTGGCGCGAGCATGACGACACCGAGGCGGCGGCCAAGCTGGTGAATTCTCACCTCCGTCTCGTTGCCAAGATTGCGATGGGTTACCGCGGCTATGGCCTGCCTGTCAGCGAGCTCATTTCTGAAGGCAATATCGGCCTGATGCAGGGCGTGAAGAAGTTCGAGCCGGACCGCGGCTTCCGCCTCGCGACCTACGCGATGTGGTGGATTCGCGCTTCGATCCAGGAGTTCATCCTGCGCTCGTGGAGCCTGGT
>JACCSV010000076.1 GCA_013812805.1 Sphingomonas sp.
AGTCCTCGAGGATCGCCCGCGCCTCCGGGTGAGTCACCACCGGCACCTCAAACGCTACCGCCATCGCGTCGACGGTGATGTCGTCGTGGGTCGGGCCGATGCCGCCGGTGGTGAAGACATAATCGTAGGCGGGGCGAAGCGCATTGACCGCCGCGACGATCCGCTCCTGCACATCGGCCACGACCCGCACTTCGGCCAGGCGGATGCCCTCCCCGTTCAGCCAGCGGGCGACCTGCGCGATATTCTTGTCCTCGGTTCGGCCCGACAGGATTTCATCGCCAATGACGATCAGCGCCGCGGTCCATATCTTCGCTTGCTCCGCCACGCATCTCTCCGGTGACTTGGGCGCCCCGAATGCCTATGTAGCGGCCATGACTCAATACATTACCGTTGCCGAGGACGACCGCGTCGAAGCCAGGAACGGCGTCATCAAGCTGCACGGGCCCCAGGGGTTCGCCGGGATGCGCGCCGCCGGGCGCTTCGCCGCCGAGATCCTCGACGCCCTCGTCCCCCACGTGGTGCCCGGAGTCACCACCGAAGAGATCGATTCGATCGTCTACCGGATGGCCACCGACGCCGGCGCGGTTCCGGCGACGCTCGGCTACCGCGGCTATACCCGCAGCTGCTGCACGTCGATCAACCATGTCGTCTGTCATGGCATCCCAGGCGAACGAGCCCTCAAGGATGGCGACATCGTCAACATCGACGTCACGCCAGTTCTGGATGGCTGGCACGGCGACAGCAGCCGCATGTACCTTGTCGGCGATGTGCCGTTGAAGGCGCGGCGGCTGGTCGACGTCACCCATGAATGCCTGATGCTCGGCATCGAGCAGGCGAAACCGGGCAACCGGCTCGGCGACATCTCCCACGCCATCCAGAGCCACGCCGAAAAGCACCGCTATAGCGTCGTCCGCGATTTCTGCGGCCATGGCCTGGGGCGCCTCTTCCACGATTCGCCCGAAGTGGTGCACGCCGGCGGGCCCGGGACCGGCCCCGAGCTCCGCCCCGGCATGTTCTTCACCGTCGAGCCGATGATCAACATCGGCCGCGCCGACGTGAAATTGCTCGAGGACGGCTGGACTGCGGTCACCCGCGACCGCTCGCTGTCCGCGCAGTTCGAGCATTCGATCGGGATCACCGAAACCGGCTGCGAGATTTTTACCAGGAGCCCCAAGGGCTTCGACAAGCCGCCTTACTAACCGGACCTCGGCGAGCCCTGCTCAGCCGGCGGCTCTAAACGGCGGCTTCCCGACAGGTTTGATTTGGCCGATCCGGGCTCGAGTAGCGAACTTCGCTTCCTGTGCCGCTGAGCTTCCGTTCCTCTCCCGCATACGGTCCCCCATCGCTTTCACTGGAAAGGCTTGTGGGGATGTCGGCGCGCGTGTCCCTGACCAGCACGCCGGACTTGTCATCGAGAACGTCGACGTAAAGCGCCTTCCCGTCATCGCAGCGATAGGACGTGCTGCGGGCCACCATCGGCGGCAGTTCGACGGAATTGGCGCTCGTCGGCTGCGCTCCGGGCTGCCCGGCGGACGTCGCCAAATTTGCATCGTTTGCCGCTTGCTCGCCAGTCCGGTTGTTGCAGCCGCTTGCCAGCACAATGGCAATGCCCAGGGCGTGCGCCGTCAACAGCCGTTTCATGTAATTCTCCTTCGAAGATGGATGGACTCCATCCTTACTAAGCGATTCGCGTTGGGTTCGTTCCGCCTCCGCGCAGATGCTTAGCCCGCGCGCCTGCGAACCTCATTGCCCTCGTCCCAGCCCCGGACCAGGGCCTGCGCCCCCTCGACGTCTTCGGGAAAGTCGACCTCGCCCCACTCCTCGCCACTGATGTCGAGAGTCCATATTTCGGCTGCCTGGGCAATCTGGTGGATCACCCGCAAATACCAGATGGTGGTGCCTTCCGCGGTGCGCATGGCGCCCTCGATGGCACTGCCGAACTGCTCGGCGCCACCCGAGCGGAAAGCGAGGAGCCCGATCGATTCGGCGTTGACCCCGTCGCTGATACGCTTGCCGATCTGCTTGAGACGGCCGCCGGCTTCGACGACCTTCATGTCGTCCTCGTCGTAGCGGTCCTTGCGGTCGACGGTGACGCAGATGCCGCTTTGCGTATTGGCCACGACCTTGGCCATCAACGCGTTCGACACCAAAGTGTCGCCGTTCCACACCAGGCAATCGCCAGTCAGATGGCCGCGCGCCATGTACAGCGAGCCGGTATTGTCGGCGACCTTGTAGAAGGGGTTGAAGACCGTCGTGACACTGGGGCCGCCGCTGCGCCGGGCGATCGCCGCTTCGACGAGGTCATCGTGGAAGCCGGTGACGACCACCGCCTCGTGCATCCCGTTCGCCTCGAGCGTGTCGAGCTGGCGGTCGAGCAGTGTGCGTCCGCCGAAGTCGATCAAGCACTTGGGGCGGTCGGCGGTCAGATGCCCAAGGCGCGAACCCTGGCCCGCCGAAAGGATGATCGCTTTCATAGCCGCGCGCCCTGCCTTTCAAATGCGGCGCCGATTGGGCATTAGCGAAAGCACGTCCGCCAGACGCTGGAGCCGCCGCGTGAAGAAGATCGAGGCCGTCATCAAGCCATTCAAGCTGGACGACGTGAAGGACGCGCTTCATGAGGTCGGGGTGAGTGGGATCACGGTCACCGAGGTCAAGGGGTTCGGCCGCCAGAAAGGCCACACCGAGCTCTACCGCGGCGCCGAATATGTAATCGACTTCCTGCCCAAGGTGAAGGTGGAGGTGGTGGTCGAGGATTCGCTGGTCGACAATGTGATCGAGGCGATCGAGCGATCGGCGCGCACCGGCCGCATCGGCGACGGCAAGATCTTCGTGCTCGACGTCGAGCAGGCAATCCGGATTCGCACCGGCGACCGCGGCGCCGACGCAATTTGACTGTTCGTCATTGCGAGGAGCGAAGCGACGCGGCAAATCGACACGGCGATGCCGGATTGCTTCGTCTCGCTCGCAATGACGGTGGACAGCTAGTCAATGGATGATCCCCGCCTCGCTTCCATGGCACCCGATGAGCTGAAGTCGGCGATGCGCGTGCTGGGTTACCGCACCCAGAACGACTTGGCGCAGGCCATCGGAGTTAGCCGCTCGGCGGTCAGTCTGTGGCTGGAAGGCAAGGTCGGTGTGCCGCGGCCGGTGGCAATGTTGCTAAGGATGCTGATTGCCGCCCAGCGGCGCTCGTTCTGACGGCTTACTCTTCAACCTTTCCTTCGGAGTCGCGGATCGCTTCCGCTCGAATCTCGCCCGCCTGGCGGGTCACCTCGGCGTTGTGCTCGGCTTGGTCTCTGACGCCCCGGGGCGCGTCGGCGGCATTCTCCTCGATTGCCTCGGCCTGCTGGTTCGCCGCTTCCTCGACCTGGTCGGCGCGCTGCTCCTGAGCGCTCTTTTGGCAGGCACCTAGGGCAAGTGCGCCAAGCGCGGTCGCCATGACTGCGGTGTAACGCATCCCGAACACTCCGATTGCCTGTGCCGATGCAGTAGCGAACAGCGCGGTTGCGGGTTCCAGCTCTGCGCTTCGGCCGCCGATCGGTGAAAAGTTCACAGGCAGCTGGATTCGCCGCCACGAGCCCACGAAAACGTCGTCTCAAGCTTCGGATTCGCTGAGTATGCGTGGCCGCCGGCCCCGTAAACGAGGGGGCGTTCGGGGCATTTGAAACCCAAAGGAGCGGGCAATGGCGGCGAAGGCGGGCGATATCCTCAAGCGGATCAAGGACGACGAGATCGAGTGGGTCGACCTTCGTTTCACCGACCCCAAGGGCAAGTGGCAGCACCTGACGATGACCTCGGGCCTGATCGACGAGGACCAGCTCGCCGACGGCTTCATGTTCGACGGCAGCTCCATCGCCGGGTGGAAGGCGATCAACGAGAGCGACATGATCTTGAAGCCCGACCTCGACGCCGCTTACGTCGACCCGTTCAGCGCGACCCCGATGCTGGTCCTTTTCTGCAATGTCGTCGAGCCGTCAACGGGCGAGCTCTACGGCCGCGATCCGCGCTCCACCGCGACCCGCGCCGAAGCCTACCTCGGCCAGACCGGAATCGGCGACACGGTGTTCGTCGGTCCGGAAGCGGAGTTCTTCATGTTCGACGACGTCCGCTTCGAGGACAGCTACAACGCCTCCTCCTTTCGCATCGACGATATCGAGCTGCCAACCAACACTGGCCGCGAGTATGACGGCGGCAACATGGCGCACCGCCCGCGCGCCAAGGGCGGCTATTTCCCGGTCGCGCCGGTCGACAGCGCGATGGACATCCGCGGCGAGATGGTCTCGACCATGATCGAGATGGGGCTGCCGATGGACAAGCACCATCACGAGGTCGCCGCCGCCCAGCACGAGCTCGGCCTGACCTACGGCAGCCTGGTCGAGACCGCCGACCGCATGCAGATCTACAAATATGTCGTGCACATGGTCGCCCACGCCTACGGCAAGACCGCGACCTTCATGCCCAAGCCAATCGCCCAGGATAACGGCAGCGGCATGCACACCCACTTTTCAGTGTGGAAAGGCGGCAAGCCGTTGTTCGCCGGCAATGGCTATGCGGGGCTTTCGGAACTGGCGCTCTACTTCATCGGCGGCGTCATCAAGCATGCTCGGGCTCTGAACGCGTTCACCAACCCCACGACCAACAGCTACAAGCGCCTGGTGCCCGGCTTCGAAGCCCCGGTGCTGCTGGCTTATTCGAGCCGCAACCGGTCGGCGAGCTGCCGCATCCCTTATGGCGCCGGCGAGAAATCGAAGCGGGTCGAGTTCCGCTTCCCCGACGCCATGGCCAATCCGTACCTCGCTTATTCGGCGATCCTGATGGCGGGGCTCGACGGCATCCAGAACCGAATCCATCCAGGCGACCCGATGGACAAGAACCTCTACGATCTGCCGCCGCAGGAGCTGGTTAACGTTCCGACGGTGTGCGGAAGCCTTCGCGAGGCGCTCGTCAGCCTGACCAACGACCGCGCCTTCCTGACCAAGGGCGACGTCTTTAGCGACGACCAGATCGACGCCTACATGGAATTGAAGTGGGAAGAGGTGATGCGTTGGGAGACGACGCCGAGCCCGGTCGAGTTCGACATGTATTATTCGAGCTAGTCTTCCTCGATCAGGCTGGTGGTCTTGGTCTCGCGCATCATGATGTAGGCGACCAGCGAGCAGGCCGCGAGGCCGGAGATGTACAGGTAAAACCAGCGCTCGTGACCGATGCTCTTCAGCCAGAGGGCGACATATTCTGCGGTGCCGCCGAAGAGGGTGTTGGCCAGCGCGAATGGGAGAGCGACGCCGAGCGCCCGGATGTGCGCGGGGAAAAGCTCCGCCTTCACTACCGCGTTGATCGACGTGTAGCCGGTGACAATCACCAGGCTGACCATCACCAGTGCGAAGGCGGTGGTGGGATCGCGCACGGTCTCCAGCGCGGTGAATAGGGGATAAGTGAACAGGGTCGCCGACGCGCCGAAGAAGATCATCATCGGCTTGCGCCCGATGCGGTCCGAAAGCGCTCCGGCGAACGGCTGGATCAGCATCATCACCGCCAACGCCAGGGTCATGATCCGCGATGCGCTCTCGCGGTCGAAGCCACTCGTATTCACCAGAAATTTCTGCAGATAGATGGTGTAGGCGTAAAAGGACGCGGTGCCGCCCGCGGTCAGCGCCATCACCAGCAGCGCCTCGCGCGGATGATCCCGGAACAAGTTGCGGCTGGTCGACTTAGGCTTGTCGGTGCGCGCGGCGGCATTGGTGAAGCTTTGCGTTTCGTCCAGCCGCCGCCGGATGACGAACACGACCACCGCCAGCACGCCCCCGGCCGCGAAGGCCAGCCGCCATCCCCAGGCCTCTAGCTGCTCCGGCGTGAGGATCAGCTGCAGGAAAACCAGCAAGCCGAGCGCGCAGAGCTGGCCGCCGATGATCGTCACGTACTGGAAACTCGACCAGAAGCCGCGGCGCTGCTTGCCGGCCATTTCGGAAAGATAGGTCGCGCTCGACCCATATTCGCCGCCCAGGCTCAGCCCCTGGATCATCCGTGCAATGACCAGGATCGTCGGCGCCAGCAGCCCCGCCTGCGCATGCGTCGGTGCGATCGCGATCAGAATCGATCCCGTGCACATCAAGCTGACCGACAATGTCAGCCCCGCCTTGCGCCCCTTGCGGTCGGCGTAAATGCCCATCAGCCAGGCGCCGATCGGCCGCATCAGGAACCCCACCGCGAACACCGCGGCGGCCTGGAGCAGCTCCGCCGTCGGAT
>JACCSV010000093.1 GCA_013812805.1 Sphingomonas sp.
CGGGCGAAAGCGGCGATCGCCACCCGGCGCCCGTCGGGCATGGTGATGATTCCGACATCGCTGACGTAGCCGTTGAGCGTTCCGGTCTTGTGCTCGATCTGCGTGCCGTAGGGGAGCAGCGCCTTCATCCGGTTCTTGCCGGTCATGCATCGGCGCATCAGGTCGAGCAGGTAAAGGCGGCCTTGCGGCTTCAGAAGCTGGCCATTGTCGATCCGTTGCAAAAGCTCGACCATCGCTTTGGGAGTCGAGGAATCGCGGACGTCCCAAAGGTCGCGCTTGGCGCGGAGCAGCTGGGCAATCGTGCGATCGACGCGCATGTTGCTGAGCCGGTTGTCCTGAATCCATTTGTGCAGTGCTTGCGGACCGCCGATGTCCCTGAGCAGCAGATCGGTCGCGTGGTTATCGCTGCGAATGATCATCCGTTCCATCAGCCGGCGCGCGCTCTGACCCGCGATTTTGTCATCGAGCGTGCGATAGCCATGCTCGACCTGGGCGAGATAAATTGCGGCGACGGCGATCTTGACCGTGCTCGCCATCGGAAACGGCTCGTCGCCCTTGATGCTGACCATCTCGCCGGTGCGAAGGTCGAGTGCGGCGATGCCGACATCGCTCGACTTGTTGGCGAGCAGCGAGGCGAGCTGATATTCGAGCGAGCGAAGCGCCGGGGACGAGGCCGCCGCAGCCGGCTGGGCAGCGAAAGCGAAGAGCCACAGGAAAACACCGAAAAAGCGCATAATCATCACCCGCTTTGAGACGCACTGACGCCGGAATCATCTCCGAACGCCCACATTCGCTCCAAGTTGTAAAAATTTCGCACTTCCGGCCTGAACAAATGCACAACGACATCGTCGGCGTCGATCAATACCCAGTCCGCCGCCGGCAGACCCTCGATCCGCGGCGCCCGCCCACGCTCCGATTTGATCTTTTCGGCAAGCTTGGTCGCCATCGATGCGACCTGGCGGGTCGACCGGCCCGAGGCGATCACCATATGGTCGGCGATACTGGACTTGCCCTCTAGCGGGATTGTGACGACCTCGACGGCCTGATCATCATCGAGCGACTGCAGGACGAGCTTGTGCAGCTGGTCGACAGCGAGCGTTGGACGGCCGCGAGCGGCGGTCTCATCGGGACGATCGGGCAAGTGGTCTCCTTCGGTCGGGGGTTTCGCCATGGCGCTGCGTCCCCTCGCGAGGGTCAAGGCAGTGCCAATTCGGGTCGAGCGCGCGCAAGTCAGTTGCGGAGGTCCGGTCGGTCGGCAGTCGAAGAAACAAGATCGCCGGGGAACTCCACTGGGCCCAGGTTTTCGCCTGGCTGAAAGGGCGGACGAACCCTCCAAGCCAGCCCATCGCGCGCGCCGCGCGGGCTGCCGCATCATATCCGGGCCGGGGTAGAACCGCAATCGGCAGCAGCCGGGCCAATTCTCGCCACTCCTTCCAGAGGTGAAAATTTGGCAACGTATCCAAGCCCATCAGCCAGATGAACCGGTGCCTCGGGTAGCGGGCCCGCAGCGCCCGCAACGTGTCGACGGTGTAGCGGGTGCCGGCGCGTCGCTCGAAATCGGTGACCCGGATGCGGGTGCCGCGAGCGGCTTGCCTGGCCGACGCCAGCCGCGCCTCGAAAGGCGCCAGCGACTGCGCGTCCTTGAGCGGATTACCGGGCGAAACCAACCACCACACTTCGTCGAGGTGAAGCACGCGCATCGCCGCAAGGCTCAGCTGCCGGTGCCCCCGGTGAGCGGGATTGAACGATCCGCCGAGAAGCCCGATGCGCTTCATGCGGTTGCGCTAGCATGGGCGCTCGCCCCCGCATAATATGCTGCTTAGGAGGGGCGATGTCAGACCTGGAAGCAGCAGCCGAGACGGTCACCGTCGGCCTTGTCGCGCGCGCTGTCGAACCCGGCGCCGGCGAAGCGGACAGCCACACGCACGAAAGCGCTTGTCTGAATTGCGGTCAGGAACTGGCTGGCGAGTATTGCCACTCTTGCGGACAGCATGCGCACGTGCACCGCACCATTTCCGCCTGGTGGCACGACTTCCTTCACAGCGTCCTCCACCTCGACGGCAAGTTCTGGCGAACCGTGCCCATGCTCGCTTGGCACCCGGGCAAGCTCACCCGACGCTACGCGCGCGGCCAGCGCGCCCGGTTCGTATCGCCGCTCGCGTTATTCTTATTCACGGTCTTCTTGATGTTCGCGCTATTCAGCGTCGTTTGGCCCAATATGGGCGACCTGGGGGTCTCCAGGACGGTCGAACAGGGGCTCAAAGCGGAGCAGGAGACGCTTCGCGAGCTCGAGGCCAAGCGAGCGCAAACCCGCGATCCCGCTCAGGCCGTTAAAATCGACGAGAAAATTGCCGAGGCTCGAGAGAACGTCGAGCTGCTCGCGGACCTTCAGAAACGCGGCGTCACAAACGCGTCCTTTGCTTCCGATTCCGAGGACGTCCAGGGCGATGCCATCTTCAAGGCGGCATATAAGAAAGCCAAGCAGAACCCCGAGCTGCTGGTCTACAAGCTGCAAGCCAACGCCTATAAATACTCCTGGGCGCTGATCCCGATCTCGATCCCTTTCGTGTGGATTCTGTTCCTTCACCGGAGGCGCTACCGGCGCGAGTTCGGCGCCTATGACCACCTGGTCTTCGTTACCTATTCCATTGCCTTCATAAGCCTGACCCTGATTGCGGCCGTCCTGCTATCCAAGCTGGGGCTTTTCGGGGACCTGCTGGGAATCGCCTTCCTGTTGGTGCCGCCGATGCACATGTACCGCCAGCTTAGAGGCGCCTACAGCCTGTCGCGGTTCAGCGCCGGCTGGCGTACGCTGGCATTGATGATCTTCACCAGTATCGCGCTGAGCCTGTTTGCGGCGCTCCTGCTGATGCTCGGCCTGCTCGGCTAGAGTCGGCCGGTCAGGCCCCGGCGGGCGCCGGACCGCCGAGCGGAGCATTCTTGCGCGGCGCCTTGGGCACCGACGAGCCCGCGGCCGGGATCGTCGGCTTGGACGAGCCGCCGCGATCAATCGAGCCGCCGTCGAGGATCTTCCTGATCTCGTCGCCGCTCAGAGTCTCATACTCGAGCAGCGCCTGGGCGAGCGTTTCGAGTTCGTCGCGGTGCTCGTTGAGTACTGTCTTGGCGCGCTCGTAACCCTCCTCGACGACGCGGCGGATTTCCTTGTCGATTAGCTGCGCGGTCTCGTTCGACAAATTCTTCTGACGGTTGACCGAATAACCAAGGAACACTTCCTCGTCCGCTTCGGCATATTGCAGCGGCCCCAGGGCATCCGACATGCCCCAGCGGGTGACCATGTCACGGGCAAGCCCGGTGGCGTAGCTAATGTCGGACGAAGCCCCCGATGAGACCTTGTTGTAACCGAAGATGACTTCCTCGGCGACGCGGCCGCCCATCGCGACCGCGAGGTTCGCGTACATCTTGTCGCGGTGATAGCTGTAGCTGTCGCGTTCCGGCAGGCGCATCACCATGCCGAGCGCTCGGCCGCGCGGGATGATCGTCGCCTTGTGAATGGGGTCCGAAGCGGGCTCGTGGACGGCGACGATGGCGTGACCTGCCTCGTGATAGGCGGTCATCTTCTTCTCATCCTCGGTCATCACCATCGAGCGCCGCTCGGTGCCCATCATGACCTTGTCCTTGGCTTCCTCGAACTCGCTCATCGCGACCAGGCGCTTGCCCTTGCGAGCGGCTAGCAGCGCCGCCTCGTTGACGAGGTTGGCGAGGTCGGCACCGGAGAAACCCGGTGTGCCGCGGGCGATGACGCGGGTGTCGACGTCGGGGGCGAGCGGCACCTTCTTCATGTGCACGCCGAGGATCTTCTCGCGGCCCTCGATATCGGGGCGCGGGACAACCACCTGGCGGTCGAAACGGCCCGGGCGAAGAAGCGCCGGATCGAGCACGTCCGGGCGGTTGGTCGCGGCGATGATGATGATGCCTTCATTGGCCTCGAAGCCGTCCATCTCGACCAGCAGCTGATTGAGCGTCTGCTCGCGCTCGTCATTGCCGTTGCCAAGGCCGGCGCCACGATGGCGGCCGACGGCGTCGATCTCGTCGATGAAGACGATGCACGGCGCCGACTTCTTGGCCTGTTCGAACATGTCGCGCACCCGGCTGGCGCCGACGCCGACAAACATCTCGACGAAGTCGGAGCCCGAAATCGCGAAGAACGGAACCCCCGCCTCCCCGGCGATGGCGCGGGCGAGCAGAGTCTTGCCGGTGCCAGGCGAGCCAACCAGCAGCGCGCCCTTGGGGATTTTGCCGCCCAGCCGCGCGAACTTGCCGGGGTCCTTGAGATATTCGACGATTTCCTCGAGCTCTTCGCGGGCTTCATCGATGCCGGCAACATCGGCGAACGTCACTCGGCCTTGCTTCTCGGTGAGCATCTTGGCGCGCGACTTGCCGAAGCCCATCGCTCCCGAGCCCGCGTTCTTCTGCATCTGGCGCATGATGAAGAAGCTGATGCCGAGAATCAGCAGGAACGGCATCGACTGGTAGAGCAGAATCAGCCAGAAGCTCGATTGCTCCTCGGCCTTGACCTGGACGTCGACGCCGCGAGCGACGAGCTTTTCGGAAACCTGGGCGTCAGCCGGGGCGACGGTGCGGAAGGCGGCGCCGTCGGCAAGCTTGCCGGTGATGTTCGAGTTGCCCGAGGTCGAGCCGGCCATGGTGACCGAGCGGACATTGCCCTCGTCGACCTGACGGACGAAGTCGGAATACGGAATCGCTTGGCCCGCGGTGGCGCTGGAGCCGCCGCCGACCATCTGCACGAACAGCACCAGGCCAAACAGGATGCCGACCCAGATCAGCAGGCTTTTCACCCAGGGATTCGCCGGTTTTTTCTCGTCCATTCGGCCTCTCGTCGCGCAGCAGGGCGCTGTCGCTATAAAATAGGCGCAATCGTCTTAATAACAATGCAGGCTTAGGGTCGGGTGAACAGGGCGGCGCGGCCGGCGCCATCCTAACGCATGTTGGCTACGCGCGGGAAATTCTATGCT
>JACCSV010000164.1 GCA_013812805.1 Sphingomonas sp.
GTCTATGAAGCCGTAGCCGACCACATCGCCGCGCTCCGCAAGAGCGGGCGCAAGGTCGTGCTCGCAAGCTACACCAAAGGTGCCCGGGAGCGGCTTTCCGGCCTGCTCGACGACCATGGCGTCAACAACCCCAAGGCGGTCGACAGCTGGCAGGACGCGCTCGGCTCCAAGACCCAGCCAGTGCTGATGGTCTTGCCACTCGATCACGGCTTTACGAGCGTAGACGTCGCGGTGCTCACCGAGCAGGACGTGCTCGGCGACCGGCTGGTGCGCCGCCGCAAGCGCCGCAAGAGCGCCGACGCCTTCCTCTCCGAGCTTGCGGCGCTGACTCCCGGCGATCTCGTCGTCCACGCCGACCACGGCATCGGCCGCTACGAGGGACTGACCTCGATCGACGTTCGCAAGAGCCCGCACGACTGCGTCGCAATCTCCTATTACGGCGGCGACAAGCTGTATCTGCCGGTCGAGAATATCGAGCTGCTGTCGCGCTATGGAAGCGAGAGCGACGGGGTCAGCCTCGACCGCCTCGGCGGCGAAGCCTGGCAGCGGCGCAAGTCGCGGATGAAGGATCGGATCCGCGAGATCGCCGGCGAGCTGATCAAGGTCGCGGCGCTCCGTGCCACCCGTCCGGCAACGGTAGCCGAGCCCGATTCCGCTTTCCCGCAATTCGTCGACCGCTTCCCCTATGAGGAAACCGACGACCAGGACCGGGCGATCGAGGACGTGCTCACCGACCTTGGAGCGGGCAAGCCGATGGACCGGCTGGTCTGCGGCGACGTCGGCTTCGGCAAGACCGAGGTCGCGCTGCGCGCCGCCTTCGTCACAGCGATGGCGGGCATGCAGGTGGCGCTGATCTGCCCGACGACATTGCTTGCACGGCAGCATTATTCCAATTTCGCCGAACGCCTCCACGGTTTCCCGATCGAGCTCGGCCGGTTGTCGCGCTTGGTGCCTGCAATGGAAGCCAAGAAGACTAAGGACGGCCTCGAAAAAGGCATCGTCGACATCGTCATCGGCACCCACGCGTTGCTGGCGAAAGGCTTGGAATTCAAGAAGCTGGGGCTCGTCATTGTCGACGAAGAGCAGCATTTCGGAGTCACTCACAAGGAGCGGCTCAAGGCGCTTAAGGCCAACGTCCACGTGCTCACCCTGACGGCGACGCCGATCCCGCGGACGCTGCAGATGGCGATGAGCGGGCTTCGCGACCTCAGCGTCATTCAAACCCCGCCGGTCGACCGACTCGCGATTCGCACCTACGTGACACCGTGGGACGCGGTGGTGGTCCGCGAAGCGTTGCTGCGCGAGCATTACCGCGGCGGTCAGGCGTTCTTCGTGGTTCCGCGGATCTCCGACCTCGCCGACATCGAGCAATGGCTTCGCGACGAGGTTCCGGAGGTGAAGTTCATCACCGCCCACGGGCAGATGAGCGCAACCCAGGTCGAGGAAAGGATGAGCGCCTTTTACGACCGCAAGTATGACGTGCTGCTGTCGACTACCATCGTCGAGAGCGGGCTCGACATCCCCAGCGCCAACACCCTGATCGTGCACCGCGCCGACAGCTTTGGCCTGGCGCAGCTGTACCAGCTGCGCGGCCGCGTCGGGCGGTCCAAGACCCGGGCGTATGCTTACCTGACGACACCCGCGAACCGACAGATCACCGAGACTGCGGAGAAGCGCCTGCAGGTGCTTGCCAACCTCGACAGCCTCGGCGCCGGCTTCCAGCTTGCCAGCCACGACCTCGACATCCGCGGCGCCGGCAACCTGCTCGGCGACGAGCAATCGGGGCACATCAAGGAGGTCGGCTTCGAGCTCTACCAATCGATGCTCGAAGAGGCGATCGTCGAGGAAAAGGCGGGCGGCGGGACGCGTCAGGAGGAATTCTCGCCGCAGATCAGCGTCAACGCGCCGATCCTCATCCCCGAGCAGTACGTGCCCGACCTCGACCTTCGCATGGGCCTCTACCGCCGCCTCGGCGACCTCGAGGACAAGCGCGCGATCGACGAATATGCGGCCGAGCTGATCGACCGCTTCGGCCCGCTTCCGCTCGAGACGTCGAACCTGCTGAAAATCGTCGAGACCAAGCTCAACTGCAAGAAAGCGATGGTTGCCAAGCTCGACATCGGCCCCAAGGGCGCGGTGGTGACCTTCGCCGAGAGCGGCTTCCCCGACCTGCAGGGGCTGCTCGGCTATATCGAGCGGCTGAAAGGCTCCGCCAAGCTTCGGCCGGACAGCAAGCTCGCGGTGTCACGCAACTGGCCTCGGCCAGAGGACGGCCTCAACGGCGCCCTGCAGCTTTCGCTCGGCCTCGCCCGGGTCGCCTCGGCCGCAGAGCGCGCCAGGGAAGACGCGTAGCCCCTCCCCCTTGCAGGGCGGATCGCCTATGCTGCGCTTTACCACAGCGTCTTCAAGGGGAGCCGATTGAACCCGAACGATGCATCCATGCCGGCCGCGGCCGAGCGGGGCGACCTGACGAGCCTGGGCATCGGGCTAGTCTCGTCGCACACCGAGGTGGCCAAGGCCGCCGAGGCCATGCTTCGGGAGCGCTACTCCTGGGCCGATGCCACGGACGCGGAGACTCTGGTCGCGCTCGGCGGCGACGGCTTCATGCTGCAGACGCTCCACGAGATGCTCGAAAGCGGCCGCTCGCGCCCGGTGTTCGGGATGAACCGCGGTACAGTTGGTTTCCTGATGAACGACTGGCGGCTCGACCTGCTCGCCGAGCGCATCGCTGGAGCCAAGGCGATCAGGGTGGCGCCGCTGGAAATGACCGCTCGGACCGTTTCCGGCGACGTGGCGAGCCACGCCGCAATCAACGAAGTGTCGCTGCTCCGCGAGACCCGCCAGACCGCCAAGATCGAAGTCTCGGTCAACGGCCGCGTCGTCATCCCGGAGCTGGTGTGCGACGGCGTGCTGGTGGCGACGCCGGCGGGTTCAACCGCCTATAATTTGTCGGCTCACGGGCCGATCCTGCCGCTTGCCGCCAAGCTGCTGGCGCTGACTCCGATCAGCCCATTCCGCCCGCGCCGCTGGTCGGGCGCGATCCTGCAGGACGACACCTGCATCCGCTTCACGGTTCTGGAGCCGGAGAACCGCCCGGTCTCGGCAGTCGCCGACCAATTCGAAGTTCGCGACGTTGCCCAGGTCGACGTTTCCTTGGGCCGCAAGCGTTCGCTTACCCTGCTGTTCGATCCTGAGCATGCGCTCGACGAGCGGATCGCGATGGAGCAGTTCGCGACCTGAGCTCAGACGGACGCCCGAAACGGCGTGAAGTCGGTCCGCTCGTCGAACACGTCGACGCCTTCGCGGCGCTTGAGGAAGCCGATCACCGCATAAGTGACCGGCGTCAACAGCACTTCCCAAGCGACCTTGAGCACCCACTGGGTGAACATCACGGTCAGCACCAGCTGCGGAGTCCAGCCCGGAGCGCCGAGGAAGGCCAGCGGATAGAATAAGGCGCTGTCGATCCCCTGCCCGACCACCGTGCTGCCGATGGTCCGGCTCCACAGGTGGCGGCCGCGGGTCCACAGCTTCATCTTGGCCATGATGAAGCTGTTGGCGAACTCGCCGGCCCAGAAAGCGGTGATCGAGGCGAAGACGATGCGCGGTACCTGCCCGAACACCCGTTCGTACGCCGCCTGCCCGCCCCAATCCCGCGCCGGCGGCAGCGCGACGACGACGGTCGCCATGAACGCCATGAACAGCATCGCCGCGATCCCCGCCCAGATGCAGCGCCGCGCCCGCGCATAGCCGTAGACCTCGGTCAAGACGTCGCCGAGCACGTAGGCCAGTGGGAAAAAGAGGATTCCGGCGCCAAACGGCCACTCGCCGACCACCGGCAGCTGGATCACCGCCACCTTGCCGGCGCCGAGTACGTTGGACAGCAGCAGGACGGTGACGAAGGCAGCCATCGTGAAATCGAACCAGCGCAGCGGCCGAGCGCGAAGCGCCTGCGCCTCTACCTTCACCGGTTCCTGGTCGGCATCCCCCACGGCTTCGCCCCTATCGCGCCTTCGTCAACGGTGGAAGAGAGCCCTTCGACTCCGCTCAGGACACGCGTTGACGCTGTTAAGTCGAGCACCTAATTCACGAGCCGCCAGGCGGGTATGATGTAGTGGTAGCCTGTCAGCTTCCCAAGCTGAACGCGCGGGTTCGATTCCCGCTACCCGCTCCAATATTGCCGATGCCCGAGCGGATTATCTCCGCTTGACTTGCCAGTCGCCATCGACGGTTTTTTCCATCGGCTGTTGGCAGTGTCTGCAATATTTAAGCGGACCGGAGCCCTTGGTACATGGCTTGCGTTTCGCGCGCTGATGAAAGCCGAGGACGCACCGCAGCGGCATGTCCCACCCGGTTCTGGGTTTCA
>JACCSV010000169.1 GCA_013812805.1 Sphingomonas sp.
AGCGGCTATAGGCCGCGGCGGCGAGGAAGATTGTCGGCAGCGCGATCAGGGCCGACTGCGCGAGCAGCCGGCTCGACACTTCCATGCTGTAGCCCTTGGCGACCAGCTCCGTCGGCAGCCACAGCAACAGCCCGAAGTTGATCAGGCCATAGCAAATGGCGGCGAGGCTGAGCGCGGCCAGCTTGCCCGCAAACGCTCCGCCGGTAAGCGCCGCCGCCGAGCTCGTGTTCAGAGCGGCCGCTTCGGCAGGCGGCGCCTTTCGAGCGGTCGATCCGAAGCGTTGCATCACCCGCTGCGCTTCTTCGCGCCGGCCGCGGGCGAGCAGGAACTTCGCGGATTCGGGGATGAAGGCTCCAAGCAGCACCAGCGATAATCCGGTCGGCAGATTGAGCAGCCACAGTACTCGCCATCCGAAGATCGGCTGCAGCAGCGCGGAAGAAGCGCTGGCGGCGAAATAGCCGCCGAGCGAACCGAGGCCGCCGACCAGCACCAGCGCCCAGCCGCGGTGCTTGCTCGGCATCATTTCGGCGAGCAGCGCGTAGGTCACCGGAAGCATGCCGCCCGCCGCCGCTCCCATCATGAAGCACATGGCGATGTTCCAGTAGAGCGAAGGCATTGCGCCGCAGATCGAGGTGCCGACGAACATCACGGCGGACAGCAGGATCGAGGCCTTGCGCCCGTAGATATCGGCAATCGCGCCCCACACCAGCGATCCGACGACCGTGCCGGCAAGCGCCGCGAACGGCACCAGCGACACCACCGAATGGGACTGGTCATATTCGGCGATCATTCCCGGAAGCGTGAAGCCGAGGCTGGCCGGCTTCATGATGTCGATGACCAGCGCGATGACGAGCACCGACATCAAGATCCAGTGCGCGCGGGTCAGCGGCTGGTCTTCCGGCGGGGAAACGACGATCGCCCGCGATTGCGCCTGCTGGCGGGACATGTCGCGCGGCAACAGGCCGTAAGCGGCGATCCCGACGCCGCCGATGATGGCGATCATGCCCGCGATCATGTCGGCGCCGACCGGCATGCCGGCGAGCCGGAATCCCGTTTCCCGGCCCATCAGGAACATCGGAATGTGCAGCACAACGCCGGCGGTCACTGCGCCGACGCCGAGGATGAATGCCCAAAGCCCGCGGCGGTCGGAAAGCGTGCTCGTGCTAAGCACTACGCACAGAGTCCTCCTCGGGAACGCGCAGCATCGCCAGCGCCGCGAGCGCCATCACGATGGCGGCGGCAAGCATCGTCCAGATCGGCTCGCCGGGGAAGAAAGCCTTCATCACCGAGCCCATCGCGGTCGCGACCAGCAGCTGCGGGACGACGATGAAGATGTTGAACAGGCCCATGTAGACGCCGAGCTTGCGCTGCGGCAGGCTGCTGGCGAGGATCGCGTAGGGCATCGCCAGGATCGACGCCCAGGCGATGCCGATTCCGATTTCCGAAACGATCAGCCAGTCGGGATCGCGGATGACGAGGAAGCTCGCGTAACCGGCGGCGCCGGCGAGCAGGCTGACGAGATGGGTGCGAACCTTGCCGATCCTGCCTGCAAGCCACGGCAGCAAGGTCAGCGCCGCCACCGCGGCAACGCCGTTGTAGGTGGCGAACAGCACGCCGACCCAATTGCCGGCGTCCTGATATTGCGGGCTCGCCGCATCGGCCGAGCCGAACATATATTGCGCGACCACCGGCGTCGTGTTGATCCACATGATGAACAGCGCCGACCAGCTGAAGAATTGCGCTAGCGCGAGCCGCTTCATCACCGTCGGCATGCCCGAGAAATCGCCGACGATGGAGCTGAGCATGTTGGTGGTGCTGCCGCCGCGCGCGAGCAGGATGGCGATGATGCTGGCGAGCCCGTAGGCGATCAGCAGCCCGCCGAGCAGATGCACTTCCTTTTCCAGCTCGAGGGGCGCAACCGAAGCCGTGACGATCGCGCCCGCGGCGATCCAGATGAGGCTCGAGCCGAGGCCTCGCGAAGCGAGTGCGCGCAATGTCGCGGCGCTGTCCGGGTGGGCGTCGTCGGCGCCGAACGCCGCCATTTCGTCGGGGCTGTATTCCTTGGTCGTCAGCACCGTCCAGAGAACTGCCAGGAACAGCGCCGCGCCGCCGAACCAGAAGCTGTAGCGGACGGTGTCGGGGACTCCGCCGCCGGCGACGTCGTTGGACACGCCGAAGCTGTCGAGCAGGAACGGGAAGATCGATCCGACCACGGCGCCGGCGCCGATGAAGGCGGTCTGCACCGCATAGCCGGCGGTGTGCTGCTCCTTGGGCAACATGTCGCCGACGAAGGCACGGAACGGCTCCATCGAGATGTTGAGGCTGGCATCGAGAGTCCACAGCAGGATCGCCGCGAACAGCAGCACCGGCGCCAGCGGCATCAGCACCAGCGACAGCGCCGCGAGGATCGCACCAGCGATGAAATAGGGGCGGCGGCGGCCGAGACGGCCGAGCCAGGTGCGGTCGGACATGAAGCCGATGATCGGCTGCACCAGCAGGCCGGTAAGCGGCGCTGCGACCCACAACGCCGGCAAATCGTCGAGGCTGGAGCCGAGCGACTGGAAGATCCGCGACATGTTCGCGTTCTGCAGCGCGAAGCCGATCTGGATCCCGAAGAAGCCGAACGAGATGTTCCAAAGTCCAGCTAGGGACTGGCGCGGCTTTTCCGCCCGCTGCGTCTGGTTCATTGGCTCCCCTCGATCGCGCTTCGGCGGCGACGCTGGCAGAAGCGGAAAGCTTGCACAACGCGCCATTGCCGATTGTGCAGTGCAGCGCATACGAATACGCAGAGACGCGGCGGCTCGGTTGCGATTAGCCCCCGGGCGGGAACAGGGGATTGGACATGGCGCTTGCACCGACCACCAATGAAGCCAACGTCAGTCCAGTCGATGGCGCCGGCGAAGCGCTCCCCGCCAACGCCGCCCAACTGCAATGGTACGTGTTCGGGCTGTTCTTCATCTTCGGCGGGATCACCAGCCTCAACGACGTTCTGATCCCGAAGCTCAAGCACCTCTACAGCCTCAATTATTTCGAGGCGATGCTGATCCAGTTCGCTTTCTTCATGGCCTACGCATTGGTGTCGATGCCCGGCGCCGCCTTGGTCAAGAGGTTCGGCTACATGCGGACCGCGGTGATCGGGCTGCTGACGATGGCGGCGGGATGTCTGCTGTTCATCCCCGCAGCGAGCTCGTCGCTCTACATCGCCTTCCTCGGCGCGCTGTTCGTGCTCGCGTCGGGCGTGGTCATCGTCCAGGTCGTTGCCAACCCGCTGATCTCGATGCTCGGGCCCAAGCGCACGACCCACAGCCGGCTGACCTTCGCCCAGGCCTTCAACTCGCTCGGTACCACCATCTTCCCGCTGGTCGGCGCGACGCTGATCCTCGGGTCCTTGGCCGCCGTCGATCCGGCGACGCTACAGGGGGCCGCCCGCGACGACTTCCTGAGCGCCGAGAGCCAGGCGATCGTGCGCACCTACATCGGTCTTGCCGTCGCGCTGGGCGTACTTGCTCTGCTGGTCTTCCTGGGCCGTGACCGGTTGCAGGAACAGCCGGCGCCGACCACGAATTTCCTGCAGTCGTTCGACCTGCTTGGGCAGACCCGCTTCGCCTTCGGCGCTCTGTGCATCTTCCTCTATGTCGGCGCCGAGGTCGCGATCGGCAGCGTCATGGTCAATTATCTGATCCAGCCCGACACGCTGGCCGGGACCGCCGAACGCGCCGGGCAACTGGTGGCCTTCTACTGGGGCGGGGCGATGATCGGCCGCTTCATAGGCTCGGCGATCCTGCGCGTGGTTTCGCCGGGGCTGGTCCTGCTCGGCGTGGCGATCGGCGCAGGGCTGCTGACCACCACCTCGGCGCTGACGCTGGGCTTGGTGTCGGGCTACACGCTGATCGCGGTCGGGTTGATGAACTCGATCATGTTCCCGACCATCTTCAGCCTCGCCAGCGAGGACCTCGGCCGCAGGGCGGCGGACGGCAGCGGCATCATCTGCGTCGCAATCGTCGGCGGCGCGATCGTTCCGGCCATCACCGGCCTGGTCGCCGACGCCGCCACCTTGCGCGCGGCATTGTTCGTGCCGGTGCTTTGCTACGCTGTCATCGCCGCTTTCGGGGTGTGGTGCTGGAAGGCCCGGCGCCGGCCGATGGCCGCCTAGCTCCGGGCCACGACGCTCGATTCGCGAACCGTCAGGCGGACCGGCAGAAGCCTGCTCCTGGTGTCACCAGACTCGATCCCTTCGATCAGCGCCTCGATTAAAGCTTCGGCTGACTGACGCGGATCCTGCGCGACCGTCGTCAGCCGCGGGCTCGCCAGGCTGGCGGCGCTGATGTCGTCGAAACCGACGATGGCGATATCGGCAGGAATGGTCAGACCCAGCTTCTGGAGCGCGCGCATTGCGCCGATAGCGGTCATGTCGCTAGCGGCGAAGATCGCGTCATAGGATACGCCGCGGCGGGTCAGTTCCGAAATTGCCGCGCCACCCGACGACTCGCTCGGCTCCGCGTCGACTCGAAGAGTTTCGTCGGGCGCGATTCCGGCGGCTTGCAGCGCCCGGCAATAGCCGCGCCAGCGATCGAGGAATTCGGGGAAGGCGGAATTGGCGGAACCGAGAAACGCGATCGACCGGCGGCCGGTCTGAAGCAGATGCTGGGTCGCGTCGAAGCCGCCCTGCTCATTGTTCGAGCCGATGGTTGCACCGAGCTCTGCCTCGCTGCCCGCGCCCCAGCGCACGAAGTGAGTGCCGCGCTCGACCAGCGCATCGAGGCGGGGGCGGTAGACGAGGTAATCGCCGTAGCCGAGCAGGACGATGCCGTCGGCCTTGCGGCTGTCCTCGTAATCGACGTGCCAGTCCGAGGACAGCTGCTGAGACGAAATCAGCAGGTCGTAGCCATGTGCGGCGCAGCAGCGCACCATCGGCCCCAGCATCGACAAATAAAAGGGGTTGAGCAGCGCGCCCTCGTCGCCCTCCTCGAAGAACAGCA
>JACCSV010000198.1 GCA_013812805.1 Sphingomonas sp.
TCATCGACAGCCCTCGCCGCCGCGCACGCTCGATTACCTCGGCAGATTTGGAATCGTCGGTCCAGATCACCGCCGCGGCGCCGGGCTCAGCTACCTCCTCGAACAGCCGCATCTTGGCTTCGAAATAGGCAGCCATGTCGGCATGGTAATCGAGGTGATCACGGCTGAAATTGGTGAAGGCGACCGCGGCCAGCGGCACCCCTTCGGCGCGATATTGGTCGAGGCCGTGGCTCGACGCTTCGTAAGCGAGGTGGCTGATGCCCATGCGGTCGAGGCCGGCGACGTTGGACAGGAAGGTAACGATGTCGGGCGTGGTTAGGCCGGTCTTCACCTGGTCGTCGGAGGTCGTCACCCCAAGCGTCCCGATCGAAGCCGACCGGTGCCCGGCCATCCGCCACATCTGACGGGTCATCTCGACTGTCGAGGTCTTGCCATTGGTGCCGGTCACCGCGACCACGGTTTCCGGATACGGCGCGAAAAATTTCGCGGCCATCTGCGCGAACAGCAGCCTTGGCTGCGGATCGGCGAGATGAGGAACTCGCGGAACCTGCGCGTCGGGCCGGGCGACAACCGCAAGCGCGCCGCGCTCGACAGCACCGGCGATGAAGTCCTCGCCGTTGAACGCGGCTCCCTTGAAGGCGCCAAACACATTGCCGCAGCTCACCTGCCGATGATCGATCGCAAACCCCGTGACTTCGGAATCGTCGTCGACGTCCGCGAGCTCCGACAGGCGCACCGAATTAGTTTTCCTCTTTTTGAACGAAGGGCAGCACTTCGGCCATGTTGGGTTCGCGCTGCTTGTCCGGGTGCACGCCGAGCATCGGCGCGATCCGGCTGACCGCGCGCGACATGATCGGCGCGGCGTTCCAACCGGCGGTGCGGAAGCCGTAGGTCTCGGCGGTTGGCTGGGGCTCGTCGAGCATCACCACCATTACATAGCGCGGGTCGTCCATCGGGAACACGCCCGCGAAGCTGGTGACGACGCGGGTGTTGGAATAGCCGCCGGCAACCGGCTTGTTGGCGGTCCCGGTCTTGCCGCCGACCCGGTAGCCGGGCGCATCCGCCTTCTTGCCCGTTCCCTGGGTAACCACCAGCCGAAGCAGCGAGCGCATCCGGTAGCTGGTGTCGGCGGAAAACACTCGGCGGCCCTTGTCCAGCGGGTGGTTGCGGCCGACCTTGATCAGAGTCGGCGGACGATACAGGCCACCGTTGAACAAGGTCGCATAGCCGTTGGCGAGGTGCAGCGGCGTCACCGCGATGCCGTGGCCGTAGCCGACCGTCATCGTCTCGATCTGGTTCCAGTTGCTGCCCGGCGACAGAGTGCGGCCGGCCTCGGGGATTTCGACCTCGAGCCGGTCGAGGAAACCCATCTTCTTCAAGAATGCCTTTTGCCGCGCGGCGCCGACCTGGTCGGCAATCTGGGCGGTGCCGATGTTGGAGCTTTCCATCATGATCTCGGCGACCGAGCAGGCGCGGCCGAACGGGTGGGTGTCGGTAATCGTCCGGCGGCCGACGCTGAACGATTTGGGACAATTGTACATCTTGCCAAACGATTCGATGACCCCGGCATCCATCGCCATCGCCACGGTGAACGGCTTGAAGGTCGAGCCGAGCTCGTAGACTCCGAGCGTCGCGCGATTGAAGCGCGCTTCGAGCGAGCCCTGCCCGGCGGCATTGGGATTAAGCTGCGGCAGCGAGGTCATCGCCAGCACTTCGCCCGAATGAATGTCCATGATCACCCCGGCGGCGCCGATTGCCGAATACGTGTTCATCGACGCCAGCAGCTCATGCTCCAGCGCCTGCTGGATTCGACTGGAGATCGCCAGCTGCACCGGCTCGCCGCGGGTAACGGCGTTGGCAAGCTGGTCGTCAAACGCCGCTTCGATACCGGCAACGCCGCGGCCGTCGACGTCGGTATAGCCGATGACATGGGCGCCAAGGCTGGTCTGCGGGTAAAGCCGGTCGGGCTCGCGCTCGATCGCAAGCCCCGGGTCGCCGATCGCGTTGACCGCCTGCACCAGCGACGGCGGCGCCCGGCGCTGGAGGAAGATGAAGCGCTTTTTCGACCGCAGCATCGCATAATATTCGGCTTCGTCGCGCTCCGGCATCAGCACCGCCAGGCGCCGGGCGATGTCGAGCTTGTTGCCGATGATCCTGGCCGGATGGATGCCGAGGCTCCAGGCATCGATGGTCCGCGCCAGCGGCTGGCCGTCCCGATCGACGATGTCGCCGCGCTCGGGCACCAGCGCCGCCGCCACCTGCCGGCCAGCATGATCGCCGAACGCCGCGAGGTAGACGATCCGCAGCGCCACCAGCGCGATGATCCCGGCATAGACGAGCATTCCCAGCATCAGCCGCTGGTGCATCATCGACAGCGTCTGCCGCCGCTGGCCGACAAGCCGAAGCCGCTCGGGGCGCGAAGCGACGAGGGCAGCGGTCGGAGCGTTCATCGCGTCTTGTCGCTATCCTTGGCTGTGGAAGTGGCGGCGAGCTTGGGCGCCGGCGCAGGTTTCTTTTTCGCCGACGGCTGCGGCGCCAGCGGGTCGGCCTTGGCAAGCTTTGCCGGGGCCGGCTTGTTTGCAGACGGCTTGCTCGGCTTGGCCGCCGCCGTTGGCGCCGGTCTGGGCGCGATGGTGCGCGGTGCCGGAACCTTCAGGCTGGCTTCGTGCACCAGCGTCGTGGTTGGAGCCGCATCGCTGCTCTGCGGCAGTGTGCGTTGAGTCGGGACCGCCGGCGCGGACGCATAGACGACCGGCGCTTCCACCGCCGGCCTGCGTTCCGGAGTCACCAGCCGGGCGAGCTGGAAGCTGTCGGGAATGAACTGGTCGGCCGACGGCGCCGACAGCGCGAGAACCTTGACGTTCCAGCGCTCCAGCTGGGCGAGGCGGCCGCGGGTGCCGATCTCGGTCTGCAGCAGTCGGATGTCGCGCTGGGCGAGCACGATTTCGGTCTCGACGCTTTCCAGCGCCGCGCGCTCCGAGGCGACCCGGAGCGATACCAGGTAGCAGCCCAGCGCCGCTGCGGCGACGCCGCCGACCATGAACACCGAACGGAAGCTGCGAACGCTCATGGGCGTGATCCTTGACGATGCTGCCAGGCGGGTGCCGAGTTGCGAACGCCGCTGCGCAAGCGCGCCGAACGCGCGCGAGGGTTGGCGTTGAGCTCGGCTTCCGAAGGGGAAACGGGTTTCGCCACGCGCTCGAAGGTCGGAGCATTGGTGGCCTTGACCTCGGGCAGGTGGCGTGAGCCGCCGGGAGTTCCGCCGCTGCGCTCGCGGAAGAACCGCTTGACGATTCGATCCTCGAGGCTGTGGAAGGTGACCACCGCGAGCCGGCCGCCGTCCTTGAGCGAACGCTCCGCCGCCGCCAGCCCGTCCTCGAGCTCCTCGAGCTCGCCGTTCACGTGGATCCGGATTGCCTGGAAGGTCCGCGTCGCCGGATCGCTCTTCTGACCCTGGCGATAGCCGGTAGCACGGCGGACGATTGCGGCAAGCTCGCTGGTCCGCTCGATCGGCCGCTTGGCGACGATCGCCCTGGCAATGGTCCGCGCGCGGGGTTCCTCGCCATATTCGCGGAGCACGCGGGCAATCTCCGCTTCATCGGCCTGATTGAGGAACTCCGCCGCGGTCGGCCCGCTTTTTCCCATGCGCATGTCGAGCGGCCCATCCTTTTGGAAGGAAAAGCCACGCTCGGCCTGGTCGAACTGCATCGAGGAGACGCCGATATCGAGCGCGATCCCATCGACCGGGCCGACTCCATGGTCGGCGAGCGCCCGGTCCATCTGGCTGAACCGCTCCTCGATCAGCGTCAGCTTGGCGTCCGGGACGAATGAGGGGCCGGCCGCGATCGCATCCGGATCACGGTCGAAACCGATCACTCGTCCCGCCCCCGCCGCGAGCATGGCGCGCGTGTAGCCGCCAGCTCCGAATGTCCCGTCGACCACGGTCTCGCCAGGGGCAATGGCAAGAGCGTGGACGACGGCATCAACCAGCACCGGCACGTGGTCGGGGGCGGGGGACGCGTTGGTCATGCGCTCAGCCCCCTCTCCTCGAGCCGGAAGCGGGCGATGTCCTTCATATCCTTGGGGACTCGAGCGTCCTTGAGGAACAGCTTCGGGTTCCAGATCTGGAAAGTCTCGCCGGCGCCAAGAAACAGCGCCAAATCCTCGATCTCGCCGTTGCGCCGCATCATCGGCGGCAGAAGCACGCGCCCGGAGCTGTCGTACGGCACTTCCTCGCTTGCGGCGAA
>JACCSV010000200.1 GCA_013812805.1 Sphingomonas sp.
AGCCGCGGCATCGGCAACGGCATTTCGCTGATCATCATGGCCGGGATCGTCGCCAACCTGCCGCAGGCGATCGCGCAGCTGTTCGAAGGCGGACGCACGGGGACGATGGATCCGCTGATCGTCGCCACCGTGGTCCTGCTTGCAGCCGCGCTGGTCGGCTTTATCTGCTTCATGGAGCGTGCCCAGCGCCGAGTGCTGATCCAGTATCCCAAGCGCCAGACCGCTCGCGGGGCGATGCAGCAGGAGCGCTCGCACCTGCCGATCAAGATCAACACCGCCGGCGTGATTCCGCCGATCTTCGCCTCCTCGCTGCTGCTGATGCCGCTGACCGTCATTCAGTGGGCCGGAACCGGCGCCTCGGGCGATGGCGCCAGCGAGTGGCTGATCACCGTCAGCACCTATCTGCAGCAGGGCTCGCCGGTTTACCTGCTGCTGTATGGGGCGGGGATCGTCTTCTTCTGCTTCTTCTACACCGCAGTGCAGTTCAACAGCGAAGAGACGTCGGAAAATCTCAAGCGCCACGGCGGCTTCATCCCCGGCATCCGCCCGGGCAAGGCGACCGAGCATTATTTCGACTATCTGCTGACCCGGATCACCGTCGTCGGCGCGGCCTATCTGGCGCTGATCTGCCTGATCCCGGAGTTCCTTCTGGCCCGGGCCGGCATCCCCTTCTACCTCGGCGGCACCAGCCTACTGATCGTCGTCAACGTGACGATGGATACGGTCAGCCAGATCCAGAGCCACCTGATCGCTCACGAATATGGCAATCTGATCAAGAAGGCGAAGTTGAAGAGCGGCCGGCGCCGCTAAGCGTCCCAGTGGAGCACCGGCCGATGAACATCATTCTGCTCGGTCCCCCGGGGGCAGGCAAAGGCACCCAGGCGGCACGGATGGAGACGGCGCGCGGGATGGTCCAGCTCTCGACTGGCGACATGCTCCGCGAGTCGGTGGCGCAGGCGACCCCCGTCGGCCTCAAGGCCAAAGCGGTGATGGCGGCCGGCGAGCTAGTCAGTGACGCCATCGTCAGCGCACTGATCGGCGAGCGGCTCGACGCCAGCGACCGCGGAGCCATATTCGACGGTTTCCCGCGCACTCGCGCCCAGGCCGAAGCGCTCGATTTGCTGCTGACGGAACGCGGCCGCGCACTCGACCACGTCATCGAGCTCGAGGTCGACGAAGACGCGCTGGTCGAGCGCATCACCGGCCGCTTCAGCTGCTGCTCGTGCGGTGCGCCCTATCACGACAAGTACAAGCTCCCGCGCGATCCGGACACCTGCGACATCTGCGGCGCGCACGACTTCAAGCGCCGTCCCGACGACAAGGAGGAGACGGTGCGCACGCGGCTGGCCGAATATCGCGCCAAGACCGCGCCGATCCTGCCTTATTACGAGCAGCGCGGCCTGGTCCGGCGGGTCGACGGGATGGCCGCAGTCGACGAGGTGACCGCGCAGATCGACGCGATACTCGACAGCTAGCCGCCGTCATGGCACCTCTCCTCACGGGAGGTAGTCATGCGCTGGATTGCATTTGCCGGGCTGCTGCTCGCGACCCCCGCTGCAGTAGAGGCGGAGGTGGTTAGCTCCAGCGCCAACGGTTTCCATCTCCGCCACAGCGTGACGCTGTCCGGCCCGCCCGACTCAGCGTTCACTGCCTTCGGCAAGATCGAGAAGTGGTGGAGCCCCGACCACACCTACGGCGGCGACGCGTCGCGGTTGTCGCTGCAGCTCCGCGCCGGCGGCTGCTTTTGCGAGCAGCTGGCCACCGGCGGCATCGAGCACCTGCGCGTCACCTATGTCGACGCGCCCAAGCGGCTGGTGCTTACCGGCGGGCTCGGGCCGCTGTTGTACGAGGCGGTGGCGGCGGTGATGGATGTTCGCATCGAGCCGTCCGGCGCGGGCTCGAAGCTGACCATGGAGTACAAGGTCGCCGGCTTCGCTTCGGGCGGTGCCGACAAGCTGGCGCCGCTGGTCGATGGCGTGCTTGCCGAGCAGATGAAGCGCTACGCGGCGTTTGCGAGCCGCTAGCCGCGCTCCAACGTTATGAAGCGGAACGGCGGTTGGCCATCCGCCGCCGGATGCTCCTCCCGAGCAGCCTCTATCCAGCGGCCCAGCGCGCGCGGATCGTCGATCACGGTGTCCCCTTCGACCTCCGCAAGCACCTCGGTCAGCTCGATCCGCTCGGCGAGGGGAAGGAACAGATTGAAGACGTCGGCGCCGCCGATCACCGACAGCGGCTCGCCGCGGGCCGCGGCGAGCACCTGATCGAGGTCGTGGACCACCTCTACCCCCGGCGCCGACCACGTGCGATTGCGGGTGAGGACGATGTGCCGCCGGCCCGGCAGCAGTCCGGGAAGACTGTCGAAGGTTCGCCGGCCCATCACCATCGCGCTGCCCATCGTCAGCTGCTTGAAGCGCTTGAGGTCGGCCGAAAGGTGCCACGGCAGTTTGCCGTCGCGGCCGATGACGCCGTTTTGCGCCCGAGCGATGACGATGGTGACCGGCGGGCGGGTCATGCTTTGGTCGCCGCCGTCATCAAATAGATGCGCTTGCGGTCGACGAAGCTCTGGAACTTGCCCGATCCTTCGACCGCGGCATAATTGTCGAGCTGCTTGCCGAGCACCAGCTTTGCAAGCAGCGGCGCCCGCCGCCGGATCACCTCGCGCCGACGGAGGCTGTCGATGCGGCACGCTTCGACGACATTGCCGGTGATGTCGTCCCACTCGAAGGCAAAGCCGGCGGCGGCGAGCTGCTCTTCGATTTCAGCCTGGCCGCCCGCGCGCACCGTGTCGGTATAGAGCAAAACTCCGTCCGGTTTCAGCACTCGCGCCACCTCCCGAAAGAACCGGGCCCGGTCCGAATAGTCGTTAGATGCCTCGACATTGAGGACGGCGTCGAAGCTGCAATCGGCAAACGGCAGCTCGACAGCGTTTCCAACGACGAACCGCAGGCGATCATTCTCCCCGTAGGCGTTGCGGCAAAAGTCGATGGCGGCCCGGGCGACGTCGAGCCCGACGACGTCGATCTGCGGATCCTGTTCGCGGATGGCCTGCAGCCCGCCGCCGCGCCCGCAGCTAATTTCGAGAAGCGTGAGTCCAGAGACGGTCTGGCGCGCGTCCTTGAGCCGGCGAAGCAGCTGCAGGTACATCTGGCGTTGGAAACGCTGCGGGTGATCGCCGGGCGCGGGCGCGAAACCGTAATTGTTGGTCGTCGTCTCGCCCCAATCGAGCGAGTAAAAGCGATTCCACAGGCCCGGCCTGCGGCTGTGATTGTTGCGGGCCTTACGGAGGCGACTGCGGACGACTTTGGGCCCCAACACCGCCCCAGCGGCAACCACAGCGGCACCAGCGGCAACCCAGACAATCATCGAGACCTCACCTGTTCGGGCGATCTTGGAGCGGACTCGGCGCGATGCCAAGGCCATCATTTGCCGCTATGGGCTCGCCATGGCTCCACGCAGCAGCGAGCGCGCTCGCGCGCACCTCACCGACGCCATCCGGGCGCGCTGCGGGCCCAAGGCGGTGGTCACCGATGCCGGCGACATCGAGCCGTGGCTGAACGACTGGCGCGGCCGTTACCACGGCCAGGCGGATGCGATCCTTGCTCCAGGTTCGACCGAGGAGGTGGCGCTGGTGGTTGGCCTGGCCGGCGAGCTTGGAGTGGCGCTGGTCCCCCAGGGCGGCAACACCTCGATGGTCGGCGGAGCGACGCCGCC
>JACCSV010000202.1 GCA_013812805.1 Sphingomonas sp.
CGGCATTGCGGTCAGGGCCCTTGGACACCGCGACCACCGGGATGTCGTGAACTCCGGCATCCTCCATCATCTCGCACGCCGCCGACAGCTGCCCCTTGCCGCCGTCGATCAGCAGCAGGTCCGGCCACTCGCCTGATGCCCGCTCCGGATCCTCCTTTTCCAGCCGCGCAAACCGCCGCTGCAGCACTTCGCGCATCATCGCGAAATCGTCGCCTGGCGCGGTCTCCGGCCGCTTGATGTTGAACTTGCGATAGCTGTTCTTGCGGAACCCCTCGGGCCCAGCGACGATCATCGCCCCGGTCGCGTTGGTGCCCATGATGTGGCTGTTGTCATAGACTTCGATCCGCTTGGGCACGTCGGCAAGCTCGAACGTCTCGGAAAGCTCGCGAAGCACCCTGGTCTGGGTCGCGGTCTCGGCCATCCGGCGGTCGAGCGCCTCCTCGGCATTGCGCCGGGCCTGCTCGATGAGCTTCGCTCGCGCGCCCCGCTGCGGCACTTCGAAGGAAACCTTCCGCCCTGCCCGCTCGCCGAGCGCTTCCTCGAGCAGCTCGCGGTCGGCAAGCTCGCGGTCGACCAGCACTCGCCGCGGTGGCGGCACCTCTTCGTAGAATTGGACCAGAAAGCTCGACAGGACATCGGCTTCCGGAACGTCGTTGGTATGCGCCGGGAAGAAAGCGCGATGCCCCCAATTCTGCCCGCCGCGGATGAAAAAAGCCTGGATCGACACAGTCCCGGCCTTGCAGGCGAGCGCGAACACGTCGGCGTCGCCGAGCCCCTCGGCATGGACCGTCTGGCTGCCCTGGATGTAGGTCAGCGCCCGCAACCGGTCGCGGTAGACGGCGGCGAGCTCGTAGTCCTGCGCTTGCGCCGCCTCGGCCATCGACCGCCCGAGGCGCTCCTGGACGCCCGTCGACTTGCCGGCGAGAAAGGCCTTGGCGTCCTGCACCAGCTCCGCGTACGGCGCCTCGCCGATACGGCCGACGCACGGTGCCGAGCAGCGGCGGATCTGGAACAGCAGGCAAGGCCTCGATCGCGTTTCGAAAAAGCTGTCGGAGCAGCTTCTTAGCAGGAACAATTTCTGCAGCGCATTAAGCGTTCTAGTGACCGATCCGGCGCTCGCGAACGGACCGAAATACTGACCCTTGGCGCGCCGCGCGCCGCGATGCTTCTGCACCCGCGGAAACGCATGGTCCTCGCGCAACAGGATGAAGGGGAAGCTTTTGTCGTCGCGAAGCAGCACGTTGTACGCCGGGCGAAAGCGCTTGATCAGCTGCGCCTCGAGCAGCAGCGCCTCGGCCTCTGTGCGGGTCGTGACGATCGTCATCGACCGGGTCTGCGAGACCATCCGCTGCAGCCGCTTCGGCAGCCGCGAAACCTGCGTATAGTTGCTTACCCGGCTTTTTAGCGACCGCGCCTTGCCAACATACAGCACATCGCCGCGCACATCCTGCATCCGGTAGACGCCGGGTCGGGCCGGCAGCGTCTTCCAGACCGCGCGCACCGCCGCGATGCCAGCCTCGAGGTCGGGCTTGTCCCCGCCCCGCACCGCATAGGTCGCCTGGTCCTCGTTGAAGCGGTCGGCCGCTCCTGGGTGCTCGGGGCGATCGGCGGGCGTTCGGTCCATCGGGTGAATGTAGGTGGAGAGACGCGCCCCGGCTACAATGTCCAGCGATCGACCGCGGCGTCGAGGTCGCGACCGCGCCACATGCCGCGAAGATCGGCCAGCGTACCGCCGGGAGCCACCATCGCTTCCAGTTCGCCGGACGACATCTCGCGATACTCGCGGTGAGCGACCGCGCCGACCACGAGGTCGTAACGGCGGCTGCCCGGCTGAGTGACGCTCAGGCCGTGCTCGCTAAGCACCTCGTCGGGCGAGGCTTGCGGGTCGGCGACCTCGACCTCGTGCCCCAGCCACAGCAGTCGCCGGACCAGGTCGAAGCTGCGGCTGTTGCGAAGGTCGGGCACGTTCTCCTTGAAGGTCAGGCCCAGCACCAGGGCGCTGCCGCTCTTGCGCCGCCGCTCGTGCAACGTGTCGGCGATCCATTGTCCCATCCCGTCATTGGTCTGCCGCCCGGCCAGGATCACTTGCGGCTCATGTCCGACCTGCCGCGCGAGATAGCTGAGGTAATACGGATCGACGCCGATACAGTGACCGCCGACCAGGCCGGGCTCGAAGCCGAGGAAATTCCATTTCGTCTTCGCGGCTTCGAGCACGTCCCACATCGAGACGTCGATTTTCGAGAAGATCTGCGCGACCTCGTTCATGAAGGCGATGTTGATGTCGCGCTGCGCGTTCTCAATCGCTTTGGCGCCCTCCGCGGCCTTGATCGACGCCGCCTTGAACACGCCGCCGCTAGTAACCGCTCCGTAAAGTTCGGCAAGCTGCGCCGTCACTTCGGCATCCTCGCCGGCGACGACCTTGGTGATCTTGTCGACGGTATGCTCGCGGTCGCCCGGGTTGATGCGCTCGGGGCTGTAGCCGAGGCGGAAGTCGCGCCCGCGCTTCAAACCGGAAATCCGCTCGATTTCCGGACCGCAGAGTTCCTCGGTGACCCCAGGGTAGACGGTGCTCTCGTAGACGATCGTCGGCCGGCGGCTGGCCTCGATCATCGTCGCGATCTGTTGCGTCGCCGCCATGACGGCACCAAGGTCGGGCCGGTTGGTGCGGTCGACCGGGGTCGGCACGGTGACGATGTACACGTCCGCTCCGGCGCAATCCTCGGCGCGATGGCTCATGGTCAGGGTAGTGCGGCGAAGGTCGGCCTCGTCGACTTCGCCGGTGCGGTCGTGGCCGCTGCCGAGTTCCGCCACGCGGCCGGAATCGATGTCGAACCCGACCACCTCGAACTTGCTGGCAAGCGCCACCGCGAGCGGCAGCCCGACATAGCCGAGGCCCAGGACTGTGATTTTCATGCGGCTGTTTAACCCCCGCGCGGGGGTTCGCAACCGTTCCGGGATTCTAAGCGCCCGCCCTCGCCGCTCCGCTTCGGCGCGCACGAACTAAGGGCTGGCTTGGAATAGCGAATGCGTTACTTTCAGGTCGGGGGAGAGAATCGAGCATGGCTGACGCCGACCAGGTTGTGCCCAAGCGCACGCGTGTGAGGACGGCAAAGCCGCCCCCTCAGCCGAGCACGCCCGACCCCACCGAAATCGCGATGGCCGCAGCAGCGTCGGGCAAGCCGCTTCCGGAAGTCGCTCGCCGAGTTCTGGAAGAGCAGGCGCGGTTCCTGAGCGCTCAGTGCGCGGAGCTTCGACTGCGCCGCATCGGCGAAGGAGTGCGAGCGGCGCTGTGGGCGATCCTCGCCATCGCGGCGTTGGCCGTGGTCGGATTGATCGTAGCCGTCGTCGTCCGGGCGACCCGCACGGATGCGCTGATCGTGCAGAGCTTCCGGGTGCCGCCGTCGCTCGCCGCCAAGGGGCTGACCGGCGAAGTGCTCGCCACCCAGGTCCTCGATCGGCTGGCCGACATGCAGGGCCGAACCGAATCCGTCCGTGCCGCATCGACCTATGCGAACAATTGGGAGGACGATCTCAAGATCGACATCCCCAACACCGGCGCCACCACCAGCGAGGTGTGGAAGCTGCTGCGCGGCTGGCTTGGCAAGGAGACGCGCATCTCGGGCGAAGTGATCGAGGTCGACGGCAAGCTGGCGCTCACCGCGCGTGTGGGCAGCTCGCCAGGGCAACGATTCGTCAGCCCGGCAGGTAAGCTGGATGACCTGGTCTCCCAGGCTGCGGAGCTCATCTATCGACAGACGCAACCCTACCGGTACGCCGTCTTCGTCGCTCGGACACCCGGCCGCGAAGGCGAGCGCTTCAGCATCCTGAAGCCGCTCACTGCCCATCCATCGCCGATCGAACGCAAGTGGGCCTATAGCGGGCTCACCTATGACCGGAACCTTTTCGGCGATTTCCGCGCCGCTTTGGCGATGGGCAGGCGTGCGCTCGCGATCGACCCTAAAATGGTGCCAGCCATCGCGAACACCGCTTATGCACATCGCGCGCTCGGCCATGAGCAAGCAAGCCTCGACATGAACCTGTTCCGCAAAGGCCTTCCGAAAAGTTCGGAATACGACCCGGTCATCGAAGCAGCGAACGCTTGCGGGCACGACGCCGACATTGGCGTGGCCATGCGCGACCCGACGCTGCTGGACCGCGCCGCTGCATGCCTTGAGTCGGCGCCGAGCAGCTACGCCGTGGAGCTTGTAATGGCCCGCTTATCCGCCGCCCTGGTCCGCAACGATCCCGAACCGCTGCTGCGTTATCGTCAGTCGCCTTCAGCAGATGTCCCCGAGGACGTCGTCGCGCGAAACAATGCACGGACGCAATTGAGTGGAGAAGTGATTCGTGGCCCCTCGCCGCGCCTGACGCTGGCGTTGGCCGAATTCACCAGGATGGCGGAGCTTCCCGCCTCTGCCGGACCGTTAGCGCTATTTCATCGAGGCTGGGCCCCCGTCGAGGATTGGCCGTTGCAGGCGCGAGCGATGGTCCTGCTCGGTCGAAACGCCGAAGCGGCCGCGCTGATCGCTAGGACTCCCCGCGATTGCTACGAGTGCGTGCGGGTTCGCGGTTTGGTTGCGGAGGCCGGCGGCGATGCAATCGGTGCCCAGCGCTGGTTCGCCGAGGCGGTCCGGCAGGGGCCGCGACTGGCCCCGGCCTACATCGACTGGGCGCGGCTGCTTGCCCGGCATCGTCGGTTCGGGGGCGCCGAAGCGCGGTTCACAAAGGCGGCGCGGCTCTCCCCCAATTGGGCCGACCCACTCAAATATTGGGGCGACTCCCTGGCCGCGCAGGGCAAGCGCGCCGAGGCGCTCGAGAGATATGATGCCGCCTTGAAGCTCGCGCCCAAATGGCTCGAGCTTCGCCAGGCTCGGCAGCGGCTCGCTGGCTCCGCCTAGCCAAACGGCAGCCCTCGCCTCCACTTCCTCGCCATGGTCCGATCGGCCTCTTACGAAAGTGACTCAGGCGTTATGAGCGATGGATTGCGAGAGGTCGCGCAGGAGCCAATCAATGTCCGCTTTCGACCCTGAGCGGACATTGGGCTGATGCCGGCTTTGCGCCCTAATCGGTCGTGTTGAGCGCAGATTTCAGCTCCTTGCATGCGGACGTTCGTTCATGCCGGTGGGCTGGCATTCAGTCTACCGGACGATCTCCCTTCCGCCTGACTGTAAGCATCGTGACGTGTCGAGACCGGCAGTGGGCCCATCCTGCCGGGCTGAGCTGATCAGCCGACGTGGTCGGACGGGCTAGCTTGCTTCGTGGCGAGCGCTGTCCCGCCCCACCACGGATGTCAGCGCAAGGTCCGCCGTGACGTTGCTAACGGTGTAGAAGATGCCCGGAATGGTATCTACCGCGAGGAGCAGCGGGAGGAGTTCGATTGGAACGCCGGCGGCGATGGCGGGAGGTGCATCCGCAGCGAAGAAGGTGACCTGGTTGGGCAGGCCGACGATCACCAGCGTGTTCACCGTCGCCAGCAGGGCCACGACCGCGAGCGTCGCCGGCCCGACCTCTATGCCGTTCATCCTCGCCATGGCGAGCGTGACGATGACGATAGAGGCCGGCGCGGCGATGCGGAACAGGGCGACCGCGAGCGGCAGCACGACGGAGGAGACGGCGGGGGCGACTGCCAGCTTCTCCGCGCCGGCTAGCATCGGCGGTAGCGAGGCAAGTGAGGACTGCGTGCTCGCCGCCACCGCCTGCGCCGGCGGCGCGGCGCGCGCGAACGCGGTCGGTTTCACGCGGCCGGCCAGGACCGCCAGCGGATACATCGACGGGCCGAGCGCAAGCGTGACCGCGATCTACACGGAGATGTAGTGGGCGAGCACAGCCCCCGCGCCGAGCCCAAGCTTCGCGCCCACGCCCAGGTAAGCGCGACAAGAATCCGTGCGGCGTGGACATCATCGTTCCTTTTGGGTCGATCGACGCGACTGCCGGCTGTGCTGCCGGCGAGAACCCGAAGGCGGCCGGCGAAGCCGTGGAAGGCCCGGATCGATTTCCAGGAGGCTGCTACTCAGTCGGTTCGAGCACCTGAGCCGGGGCGCCGGCCGGCTGAATCACCTGCGCGGAAAAACGCTCCATTTCCTCGGCCTGCGGGCTCATCTGGAGTAGGAGCAGGTCGAGCCCCGCATCCTCATATTCGGCAACCTTCTCGCGGATTTTCTCGGGCGTGCCGATTAGGCGCGGGCGGAGACCCCGGTTGGTAACCGAATATTCCTGTATCTTGAGTTCGCGCTCGAGCTGCGTGCCGGAAAGCCACTGCTCGAAATTGTCGAAACCCGCAGGCGGCTTGCCGCCCATGTCGGTAATGCGGGCGACCTCGGCCTCTGCTTCGGCCTCGCTGTCGCGGACGATCGCATAGGCGGCCATTCCGTAGGTCATCGGCGGCTTGCCCGCGCGCTCGCGGCGCGCGCGCATGTCGGCGATCTTCTCTCGGATCACGTCCGGGCCGTCACCGTGCATGACGTAGGCGTCGCACTGGGCGGTGATCGGCCTTGGCGGCTTCGGACTCGCCGCCGGCGTAGATGACGGGCTTTCGCACCGGCTTGGGCTCGTTGATCGCCTCCTCCGCGCGGTAGAAGCTGCCTTCGAAGCTGAAGCGAGGCTCGCTCCACAGCCCCTCGACGACCTTCAGCCATTCGGACGTGCGGGCGTAGCGGTCGTCATGCTGGTCGAACTGGAGCCCGTACTGCTTCGCCTCATCCGCCCACCAGGAGGAGACGACGTTCAGCGCGAGCCGGCCGTTAGCGATCCGGTCGATATTGGACGACTGCTTTGCGAATAGCGCCGGCTGGTGGAAGTTGGGCCGCACGGCAACCATCAGCTCGATCGACCGGGTCACTGCGGCCAGCGCCGCCGCCGTCGACCAGGCGTCGAGCGTCGGCGCATCTCGACCCTTGGTGTCGTTCATGTTGAGTTCGGCGATCAACGTCAGGTCATAGCCGATCTCCTCCGACCGCCGCACCAGCCTAGACATATAGTCCCAGCTCGCCTCCATCCGCTCATCGGGGACGTTTCGAAGCCAGCCGCCGAACACCGGCGCCCAATATCCGTACCTCATTGCTGTGCCTTTTCTTCTATGGCCGCCGCGATGTCGTCGACAAGCCGTTCATGGGGATTCCAGCCGAGCACAATCACTCATACGCAATTCCTCGCCGCCCCAATGCCGCAAAGAGCGGCTCGAACCAGGTGGGATGTTCGTACAGGACCGCCAGCGCTGGTCATTATGGGGCCCTTGAGCGCGGTTGGAAGATTATTGCCGGATAACGTGTTTGATAGTCAGGGCTTCATAGCGGTGAGCCCCTCAAATATACTGGCGATTTCAGGCTTCAACACACCCGTGGTCCGATAACAACAATCCCTGCTATCGGAAGCCGTGAATTAGAAGTTTCTTCTGCTCTGGACGGATTTGTTGGATGGATTCCACCGACCTGAAAATTCTGGCGATCCTCCAGGAGGACGCTTCGCTCGCCATTGCCGAAGTGGCTGTGCGGGTGAATCTCTCACAGACACCGTGCTGGAGGCGGATACGGCGGCTTGAAATGTCGGGCGTCCTCGAGCGCCGCGTGGCGATCCTAAATCCCACAGCCATCGGCATCGACATCACCGTGTTCGTGGCCATCGAGACCGGCGATCATAGCAGCGCATGGCTCTCTCGCTTCGCCGCCCTGCTTTCCGACATGCCGGAGGTGATGGAGGTCCACCGGATGGCGGGCGACATCGACTATCTGCTCAAGATTTGCGTGCCGAACATGACCGCTTACGACGACTTCTATCGCAAACTGATTGAAGCCATCCCGCTCAAGAACGTCACCTCCCGCTTTGCCATGGAGCGGGTGAAGTCCACGACGGCCTACCCGCTGCCTCCGGCCCACCGTGCCCCAAAAGGCCCGGACACTTCCGTGCACGCTGGAGGTTGACCATTCAACTAAGGGGAGAGTCGAACGTGATTAACGAAACCGACCGCCGCCTCTCCGCTTGCCTTGTCCTTCTCCGCCTCGGCGTGGGCCTGGTTATGCTGGTCTGGTCTTTCGACAAGATTCTCAATCCCAGCCACGGCGGTGCCGTGCTGGAAAGCTTCTACGGGATCGCGGGGGCGGGTGGATCGGTGATCCGGGCAATCGGCATTTTGCAGGGCCTCATCGTCCTCGCTTTCCTCGTCGGCTTTGCCCGCACATGGACCTACGGAGCCGTGCTCGCGATGCACGGCACGACGACTCTAATCTCGTGGAGTGCTTATCTGGAACCGCTCAAGAACATCCTGTTCTTCGCCGCCTGGCCGATGCTCGCCGCCTGCGTCACGCTGTTCGTGTTGCGAGACCATGATCGAATCGCATCGCTTTCCGGCGTCGGTCGTTCGCGAGGTCCGACAGGCTAACCGCCGTCGGCCCGATCATTTCTAACGCAGGAAGGAGGCTGACGATGCGTGCGGCCGCTGCGGGATCGCTGCTTCTCGGTTTGGCGGGAGCCACCGAAAAGGTGCGGCAGCCCCGCGTCCATGCCGAAGCGCGCGAAACGGAGAACTTTGGCCGAGATCCCGGCACCTCGGGCATGACGATCACCGTGGGCCCCGCGCCCGCGCCGTAGACGGTGCGGCGTTCGCCCTCGTGGGAGAATGGAACGGCCTCGAAGCCTGCTAGCTGGCCCATGATGCCCTTATTCTCCTTCGCCCGCGAAGCGGCGTCCCGAGCGTTTCGTGCTGAAGTCGAAAAGCTCCGGGCGATGATAATGCCCGGTGACGTCCAGCGTCATGCTTTCTTCGCTCGCCCGGGTCAGGTCGAGTTCGGCCAAGAGGGTAGCCGTTTCGTCGTACACCGGCTCGACGAGATACTTGCCGTCCGGACCGATAATGGCGCTGCCGCCGCGCAGCACCCAATGCTCCGAACCCGACACGCGATCGGGGTGCGCCTCAAGCTCCGGCGGCAGCGAGGAGGCGCGCATCAAGGCCCCGGAGGCGAGTACGAAGCAGCGCCCTTCGAACGCATATTGGCGGCTGGCGACCTGGTGCATCTCGTGCACCGTGGGCCACACCGCGACGTGGATGTCCTCGCCGGATTCGTGCAGCGCCTGCCGGGCGAGCGGCATCCAATGTTCCCAGCACACCAGCGCGCTGACCCGCCCCGCCGCCGTATCGACGGCGCGTAAACCCTCCGCGTCGCCCGCGCCCCAGATCAGCCGTTCGGTGTAGGTCGGCATCAGCTTGCGATGGTGGTTGAGCAGCCGGCCTTCGGGCGATAGCGTGATCAGCGAATTGTAAAGCGTGCCCCGGCCGGCGCCCCGATCCACCCGTTCGCTGAGACCGATCACCAGCGTGGCGGACGCCTCACGCGCCGTGGCGGCGAGATGATCGAGCGCTGGACCCGGGATCGCGACGCTGTTCTGCGCGATGCGGGCGAACACCGCCTTTACCGGCGCGTGGTCCCACAAGGCGGCGTCGCGGCAGTTGTCCAGCCAAGCCGGGTAGCCCGGAACCCAGGTCTCGGGGAACACGATAAGCTCAGCACCTGCAGCCGAGGCCTCAAGCGCTTTGTTGCGCGTCAGCTCCAGGCAGGCGGTAACATCGGCTGCGACCTCCGCCTGGACCACGGCCGCGACGACCTTTCTGTTTCTCATAATCGGCTGGCCTGCTCCTGACCGCCGAACACATCGTAATGTACCGCGCGCTCGTCGAAGCGCGACAGAACCGCGCGCGCCGGCGCCGGCACATGGGCGATCTCGTAATCCTCACCCACGAAGGTCGTCACCGCAGCAAGGTCGTCGAACCACATGATGGTCGCACACTCGATCTCGTCGCCCAGATCGCTGCGTATCAAGTCGATGTTGCGGAAACCGGGGATCGCTCGTGCCTCGATGCCGGGGATTACCGTCAAGCGCAGGAGTTCTTCGTAAACAGACGCGTTCGGGACCGTGGCCCAGCCGCGCCAGATCCTGCAGATCATGGCCGTCTCCCGATTGGTCGACTACCTATGCCAGAGGGCCGTTCATCCCGCTACTGGGACACTTTCGCGCAAAGCACACAAGTAAGCGCGTTTGCTGATCACGACGAGATCATGCTCACGATGGCGACCGACACCCTTCGGGAATCCCGGGCGAGAAGCGCCTGAAACGAAATGAGCGCCGGCCTAAGACGATGATCAAGGCTCCGGCGCGCGCCCCACCGTCTTCGACATCCAAATGGAAAAGCGGCGCTGGTCGGGCGTTGGCTTCGCAATGGTGAGTAGCCTTTCAGCTACAGGAGCTTGCGCAATGGATACTCAGACTTTGATCAATGCAGATTTCAGAGAGCGCGTAGTGATCGACACGCGCGCGCAGGCCTGGATCAGTTCGCCTGAGTCCGGCGTCGAACGTCAGCCGCTCGACCGAATTGGCGGTGAGCAGGCGCGGGCTACTAGCTTGGTACGCTACGCCGCGGGATCAAGCTTTTCCGCCCACCAGCATGGCGGCGGCGAAGAGTTCCTGGTGTTAGACGGCACCTTCTCCGACGAGCATGGCGAATATCCTGCCGGCACATACGTGCGAAACCCTCCTGGCTCGTGCCACCGCCCCTTCAGCGGGGAAGGATGCACCTTGGTCGTGAAGCTGCGCCAGTTTGCCCCCGACGATCAGAAGCGGGTCGTGATCGACACGCGTGCGTCCACGTGGTCCGGGGTTTCCGGATCGGGGCTGTCCCGCCTGACCTTGCATCGGCACGGTGATGAGAAAGTGGAACTCGTGCGCTTCGCGCCAAACGCGCGCGTGCCGTCGGATCCCCACCCGGGTGGAGAAGAAGTGCTCGTGCTTGAGGGCGTACTGTCGGACGAAGCGGGGCATTACCCCGCGGGGGTTTGGGTTAGGGATCCGCCTGGGAGCTCGCACGCACCGTTCAGTGAAACGGGGTGCGTCATCTACGTCAAGGAAGGCCATTTGAACTGTTAAGCAAGGGCCGGGCGAGCGTCAGCCCCCAAAGTAGTGCCGTCGAAAAGGAGATGCGGACGCGCTCCTGATCGCAGTTATTGCTATCGTTCTCTTTGGGACCGCTTACCTCTGGATCGCCGGATCGGCGGTCGTGGTGGATAAGACAGGCGGAGTGGAGAGTGCCTTCGTTGTAACCGGTGACGGTAGCGAGCAGCCACTTAGGCAACTTTTGAGCGGCTACTTCTACGGCATCCCGCAACTGGAAGGCACTATTCAGGTGCGCTCCAAAGCCGACATTACGTGCTATGCCGTGCCGATGACCCTCGGCTCCCCGACCCCGCCATGAGCGTCGCCTTTCGACGCGACTGCGATGAGGAGCATCTCGAGCCCCGCTTCGAGCTGCCGATCCCGCCGGGTCCCAATCTGGTCACGCCGCGCGGCTATGCGTTGATCGCGGCGCGGGTTGCCGAGCTCGAAACCGGCCTTGCTGGCGACCTTGGCGCCGACGAGCGCAAGGCCTTGCTGCGCGACGCGCAGTATTGGCGAAGCCGCCTGACCAGCGCCCAGGTCATGTCTGCGCCGAGCGGCGAAACGGTGGCGATCGGGACTCGGGTGACGATCGATCGCGATGGCCAGGCCCGCACCTTCGAGATCGTCGGGCACGACGAGAGCGACCCGGGAAGCGACCGCATTGCCTTTGCGTCGCCGCTGGCCCGAGCGCTGATCGGCGCCGAAGTCGGGCAAGTGCTTGACCTTCCGAACTCCGACGACCCGATTACGGTCACCGCGATTGCGGTCGCTTAGGCCGCCGCCCTCGCCTCTTGTTCCTCCGCCAGCATCCAGTCCACCGCCGCTCGGGCATGAATGGCGGTGGTGTCGTAGACGGGGATGACGCTGGCGCGGACGTCGACGGCAAGGACCAGCTCAGTGCAGCCCAGAACGACGGCATGCACCTTCTGCTTGGCCAGCTCGGTGATCAGGCTCTTGAGCTTGCGCTGGCTGTCCCTGGTCACCCGCCCGGCGGTCAGCTCGTCATAGATGATCCGGTCGACTTCGCGGGCCCAGCCGGGGTCGATCCCGACCAGCACGATCCCGCGCCGCTCGATCCGTTCGCGAACATAGGGCTCGCTCATCGTGAAGCGGGTTCCGAGCAGCGCGACTCTCGTACGGCCGTCGGCGACCAGCTTGTCGGCGGTCGCCTCGGCGATGTGCAGCACCGGGA